>UQVI01000005.1 GCA_900544515.1 uncultured Oscillospiraceae bacterium
TTAGTCTCGTGGGCTCGGAGATGTGTATAAGAGACAGGAATAATTTATATTATTATATAGTAGATAATAAACGTGGGAGGACTTTTGTATGAGTATCGCATATAAAAGAATTTTGTTAAAATTAAGCGGTGAGGTGCTTGCCGGTGAAAAGGGCAGCGGTATTGACACCCCTACTGTTTTGAAAATTTGTGAATCAGTTAAGAAAATTGCTGATTTAGGTGTTGAGGTCGGCATTGTTGTCGGCGGCGGAAATTTCTGGAGAGGAAGAACAAGTGAGCATATGGACAGAACAAGAGCTGACCATATCGGCATGCTGGCAACAGCAATGAATTCACTTGCACTTTGTGATGCACTTGAACAGCTTGGTGCTGATGTAAGAGTACAGACAGCAATTGAGATGCGCCAGATTGCTGAGCCGTATATCCGCAATAAGGCTATCCGCCATTTTGAAAAGGGCAGAATTGTGATCTTCGGCTGCGGAACAGGTTCACCATTCTTTTCTACAGATACAGCTGCTGCACTCAGAGCCGTTGAGATTAATGCGGATGTTCTTCTGAAAGCAACAAATGTTGACGGTGTTTATGATAAGGACCCTAACAAATACGATGATGCTGTTAAGTTTGACGAGGTTCAGTTCAGAGAAGTTCTTGCACGTGATATTAAGGTTATGGATTCAACAGCATTCTCACTTTGCAAGGATAATGACTTGTCCATTCTTGTATTTGATCTGACAAATCCTGAAAATGTTGTTAAAGCTGTTCAGGGCGAAAAAATCGGTACTTTAGTTAGAAACTAAGATAGAATAAAGAGAGGTTATATTTATGGAAACAGTTTACGCAAAAGCGAATGAAAAGATGGAAAAGTGTCTTACTTCACTTGAAAGAGATTTTTCAGCAATAAGAGCAGGAAGAGCAAATCCTGCTGTGCTTGATAAGGTTATGGTTGATTATTACGGTGTACCTACTGCTATTAATCAGATGGCCGCTGTCAGTGTGCCTGAGGCAAGACTTCTTGTCATTCAGCCTTGGGATGCTTCAACGCTTAAGGATATTGAAAAGGCAATCAACACTTCTGATATCGGCATCAATCCTCAGAACGACGGCAAGGTAATCAGACTTACTTTCCCTCAGCTTACTGAGGAGCACCGTAAAACACTTCAGAAGGATATTTCAAAACGAGGTGAGGAAGCAAAGGTTGCTATCCGTAATGTGCGCCGTGATGCAATGGACGATATCAAAAAACTCAAGAAGGATAACGAAATTACTGAGGATCAGCAGAAGGATGGCGAGAAAAAGCTCCAGGATATTACAGACGGCTTTATAAAGCAGGCTGAGACGATTACTAAGAAAAAGGAAGAGGAAATCCTTTCAATCTAACTTTATTTAAATACTTGGGGCGGCTGAAATACGTCGCCCTATAACTGTATTAAGGAGGTGCTGGGATTTGGCACTGTTCGGTAAAAAAAATAATACGGATTGTGAATTTTCAGTTCTGCCGAAGCATATAGGAATTATAATGGATGGCAACGGCAGGTGGGCAAAAAAACGTGCTCTTCCGCGTTCGGCAGGTCATAAAGCCGGTGCAAATGTTTTTCGTACAATCAGCAAGGAATGTGAAAGGCTGGGTATTGAATACGTAACCTTTTATGCCTTTTCTACTGAAAACTGGAAAAGACCGAAAGAAGAGGTTGACGCTTTGATGAAGCTTTTTATGGAGTATCTTCTTGAAGCGAAAAGCGATATGACTCAGGCAGGAAACAGTAAAATCAAGTTCATCGGTGAACGTGAGGGAATCTCTCAGGAACTGCTTGATTTAATGGATGAGGCGGAGGCCGAGACTGCCTCCCATACAGGTACGACTGTTTATCTTGCAATCAATTACGGCGGCAGGCAGGAAATTGTTTCAGCTGTCAATAAGCTGATTAAAGAGGGCAGAACGGAAATTACGGAAAATGATATTTCAAATAATATTTATACCACTCCGGACTGTGATTTGATTATAAGACCAAGCGGTGAGGAAAGGCTTTCAAACTTTTTGCTGTGGCAGGCAGCCTACAGTGAATTCTGGTACAGCGATGTGCTGTGGCCTGATTTTAAAATCGGTGATTTACATTCAGCTCTTCGTGAGTTTGAAAACAGAAACCGACGATTCGGAGCTTAATACGTATGAAAATTATTTTTAAAAATCTTGCTGATGATGTCAATGCGCTTGTTTCGGTAGGAGGCGGAGAAGAAATTTCTGTTTCCCCATTGTCTGACTATGAGCTTGAACTTGATGAAAAGGCAATAAGCTTTTCTGTTTATTATAAGAGGAATTTTGATATAGATCTATCTGTCAGGGAGACAGATAAAATTATGAAATGGCTTGATTTTTCCGTTGGTAATTTGATTGTTCAGATTAAAAATACTTACTGTGTGAACGATATGATTGACGGTGACGTGATTGAGTTGAAGGACAGCTGGCACTACGTACCGACAACGAATAGAGAGGCATTTTATAAATGCCTGCCGTCAGTATACTATCTGAGCCGGGCGGAATGTGAAAATGCAAAGGTTGAGGCAGTTTCAGCCATAGCTTTTAACAAGGAAGCTTATGTAAAGTTTTATAAGAAATTTCTTGTACTGATAAATCTTTCAGGCTGGTTCAGAATCATAAAATATAAAAAGCAGCTGAAAAGGCAAAGACGTATTTCATCTGACGAATGTCTTACTAAGACGATGAAAGGACTTTATGAAATGTCCTATGATGACAGGAAATATCAGTTCCAGCCGATAGTCGTTATTTTTGACAGAGTTGTGGATGCAATGTTTTCAAAAATAAAAATGCCGAAAAAGATTAAGGCTAAGCTGCAGGAACGAGCAAGCAGGATTAAAGCAGCGGTTTTTGAGTGATAAAAAGGAGATAAATATGAAACAGAGAGTTATTACTGCAATATGCCTTTTAGCAGTTCTTGCAGTTGTTGTGTGGCAGATAAATACTTTTGCCCTTGTAATTGTTGTTGCATTCCTTTCAGCAGTTGCCAGCGGTGAAATTATGAGATGTGCCAATGTTCAGAATACTTTTATCAAGGTTACAGGTATCCTTTTTTCAGCCTGTGTTCCTTTTTTTGCAAGCGAAAAGGTTTTAATGCCTTTGGTTGATGCTCAGGTATGGGGCAAGGTAATCGGCTTGATTCCGAACATTGTTTTTGTCATTGCACTTTGTCTGATATTCCTTCTTGCAATGCTCAGGGGATACGCCTATACAACCTTTGAGGATGTTGCGGTTTCCGTGTTTGCAAGCGTGATTGTTCCGTTTGGTTTCAGCATTTTTATCCGATTAAGAGATATGTTTGACAATATGCAGTTCGGTGTGTATCTCATTTTCTACGCTCTTATCTGTGCCCTTGCTACAGATACCGGAGCTCAGCTTACGGGTATGGCGATAGGCAAGCATAAAATGGCGCCGAACATTTCACCTAAAAAAACAGTTGAGGGTGCAGTCGGCGGACTTGTTGTAAGCCTTATTTTTAACGCAGTTGCTATGATGATTTATAACAAGGTAGCTGTTGTTCCGCTTGATAAGAGTATGGCAACGATTCTTCTTGTATGTTGTATTCCTGTTTCATTTATGGGAATGATGGGAGACCTTTCAGCGTCCGTGCTTAAAAGGAATTTTGACGTTAAGGATTTCGGTAAGATTTTTCCCGGTCACGGTGGTGTAATGGACAGATTAGATTCATCACTGTTTACACTTCCATGTGCATATGTAATTGCTCTGGTTACACAAAATATTTTATAATTTTAAGGTAATACTATGAAAAATATTTCACTTTTAGGTTCAACAGGCTCAATCGGTACACAGAGTCTTGATGTATGCCGTATGCACGGCTATAACGTAAAATGCCTTACTGCCAATTCACGTGTTGATATCATTGAGCAGCAGGTGAGAGAGTTCAGACCTGAGCTTGTTTGTATGATGAATGAAGGCTCCGCAAAGGAACTCAGAGACAGAATTAAAGATACCGATACGAAGGTTACCTGCGGTATGGAAGGACTGATTGAATGTGCTGTTTATGATGGAGCAGACACAGTGCTGAATTCTGTTGTGGGTATGGTCGGACTTCAGCCTACTCTTGAGGCAATTAAGGCGAAAAAGACAATTGCTCTGGCGAACAAGGAAACGCTTGTTGCAGGCGGTCATCTGGTTACAAATCTTGCAAAGGAAATGGGTGTTGACATTCTTCCGGTTGACAGTGAGCATTCTGCAATCTTCCAGTCCATGCAGGGTATGCCGAGCAAAAAGGCGATAAAGAAAATTATTCTTACAGCCTCAGGCGGTCCGTTCTTCGGCAGGAAATTATCAGAACTTGAGAATGTTACCGCAGCAGATGCACTCAAGCACCCTAACTGGGATATGGGTGCAAAAATAACCATTGACTCTGCTACAATGATGAACAAGGGTCTGGAGTTCATTGAGGCAAAATGGCTCTTTGATATGCCGAATGAGGATATTGAAATTGTTGTTCACAGGGAGTCTGTAGTTCATTCTGCTATTGTTTATCAGGATAATTCAATGATTGCTCAGCTTGGTGTACCGGATATGAGAATTCCGATTCAGTATGCACTGACCTATCCAGAACGTGAGCCCGGCCCTGTTAAGGAATTATCCCTTGCAGACTATGGCAAGCTCACATTCTTTGAGCCTGATTATGAAACCTTTAAATGTATTGATGTTTGTAAAAACGCTATTGAAATGGGTGGACTTCACCCTGCGGCGGCAAATGGTGCGAATGAGGAGAGTGTAAAGCTTTTCTTAAATGGTAAAATTAAATTTACCGATATTGCATATCTTAATAATGAGGCAATGTTGAATGCATCAGATAAAAAAGATTTTACTCTCGATGATGTTCTTGAAACAGACAGAATAGCACGTGAGTATGTTATTGAGGCGGTTAAGTGAGTATTAGTTCTATTTGGCATACGGTTTATCCGATATTGATTGCAATTTTATTTTTTGAGTTTATTATTATTATCCACGAGGGCGGACATTATTTTGCTGCCAGAATGATGAAAATAAAGGTCAACGAATTTTCAATCGGTATGGGACCTAAGATTTTTCAGATAACACGAGGGGATACAAAGTACACTCTGCGTCTGATTCTGTTCGGCGGTTACTGCTCTATGGAGGGCGAGGATTCTGACAGTGAGGACGATAATGCTTTTATCAAAAAGAAGGTTTGGCAGAGAATTTTTGTTGTCGTTGCCGGTGCAGTTATGAATCTTATACTTGGATTTGTAATTATGCTTATCATTGTAGGCTCACAGAATCTTGTGGGCACTACGCAGGTAGCTAAGTTTGAGGATACGGCTTTATCGGCACAAAGCGGTTTGCAGCTTGGGGACACAATCAAGAGCATTGACGGTATGCGTGTTTATACGACCAATGATGTGCAGACAGGTTTGTCACGAAGTGCCGACAGTACAGTCGATATGATTGTTAATCGTGACGGAAAAGACATTAATTTACAGGTTGAGTTTGAGATGGATGATTACGAGGGCACGAAGTACCTTAAAATGGACTTCTGGCTCAAGGGTGTTGAAAAGACCTTTGGAAATGTGATTGTTCAGAGCGTCAAAGAATTTGCCTCGTATGCACGTATGGTATTTCTGTCCATTCATGATTTGCTTGTAGGACGCTACGGCTTGTCCGATTTGAGCGGTCCTGTGGGTGCAGTATCCGTTGTTTCTGATGCAGTTAAAACCTCTATAAATTCTATGCTCAGAATTATGGCTTTGCTGACTATCAATGTTGGATTGTTCAATTTATTCCCTATACCTGCTCTTGATGGCTGGAGATTATTCGTTTTAATTGCAGAGGGAATTACAAGAAAGAAGCTGCCGTCAAAGGCAGAATATATTATTAATGCTGTTGGTCTGGTTCTCCTTTTAGGACTTATGTGCGTTGTGACCTTCAGTGATATAACAAAATTATTTTAGTTTTATTTGTTTGGCTAGAGAATATATAATCATTTGAGAATCCTATAAGGAAGTAAAGTTATGGAAAGAAGAAAAAGTAAGAAAGTAAAGCTCGGTAATACCTATATCGGCGGTGACAGTGATATCCTTGTTCAGAGTATGCTCAATATCCCTGCAAGTGATATTGAAGGCTCTGTTGCACAGGCTAAGGAGCTTGCAGCAGCAGGATGTCAAGTGATAAGATTTGCCATTCCTAATGAGGATGCATTAGCACTTATTGAGCCGATAAAAAGTGCGGTTGATGTTCCGCTTGTTGCCGATATTCATTTTGACTACCGTCTGGCACTTGGTGCTGCTGAAAGAGGGATTGATAAAATCCGTATCAATCCCGGCAATATAGGTGATGATTCACGTGTTAAGGCAGTTGCTGATTCCTGTAAAGCAAAAAATATTCCAATAAGAATCGGTGTGAATTCCGGCTCTCTTGAAAAAGAAATCCTTGCTAAGTACGGTTCACCCACGCCGCAGGCAATGGTAGAGTCGGCTCTTTATCACGCAAGACTTCTTGAAAAATTTGATTTTGATGATATCATTATTTCAATCAAATCCTCAAATGTGGAGACGATGATTCATGCTTATGAGCTTGCAGCAGAGCGGTGTGACTATCCGCTTCATCTCGGTGTAACAGAGGCAGGCACGGAAAGAATGGGTATTATTAAATCATCAGTCGGCATAGGCTCACTGCTTACGCATGGTATAGGTGATACAATCCGTGTAAGCCTTACAGATGCACCGGTTAAAGAGGTATTTGCCGCATTTGATATTTTAAAAGCAATCGGACTTAAAAATGATAGTCCGTATCTTATTTCCTGCCCTACCTGCGGCAGAACTAAAATTGATCTTGTATCACTTGCAAAACAGGTTGAGGAAAAGCTCAGAGATTGCAAAAAGCCTATCAAGGTTGCGGTTATGGGATGTATTGTAAACGGACCCGGTGAAGCAAAAGAGGCAGATATCGGCATTGCCGGCGGAGACGGCAATGGTCTCATTTTTAAAAAGGGTGAGATACTGCGCAAGGTCGACGAAAAGAATTTACTTGAAGAATTAATGAAAGAAATTGAGAAATTGTAATGAATAGATTTTCAGATTATTTTTCAAATTACATAGACGGCGATATTCTATCGCTTATCGGAAATGGTGAAATTTCTTCCTTTACTGTATCAAGGGAAAAAAGAATGCTCACAATCGGTCTTTACCTTGACAGATTTATGAGCTTTTCCGAGCTTTCACGTGCTGAAAAGGCGATTGAAAAAGCGATGGATTTGCACAAGGCAGTTATCAAGCCTGTTTTCCCTAAGGCGGAATTTTCGCTTTCCGATATTGAAAGAATACTTGAATATGTTAAGCGTGATACTCCTGCGGCTAACGGTTTTTTTGACGGAGCTGAAGCAGAGCTTGAGGATAATATAATCACCATTTTTCTGAAAAAAGGCGGCAAAGAGGTTCTTGAATCACAGAAGGTTGATATTGCTGTTTCAAAATTGCTTTTAAGCCTGTTCAATGTTGATTATGATATCAGCTTTATGGAGGTTCAAGCATTTGATATTGAGAAAGCAGTTAAAGAGGCTGTTGAGAAAAAGCACCACGAGGAAGAGCTGCTGAAAGAGGAGGCTCAGAAAAATATTGTCCACGAGCAGTGGGGTGAGTTACCGCTTTATAAGGATACTGTAAAAAATATTTTTGGTAAAAATCTTCGTGAGGCACCGACACCGATTAAGGAAATTTCTACGGATGATGGCTATATTACCGTATGGGGTGATGTAATCAAAACGGAGGTCAGAGATACCAAGCGCGGTACAAACAGAATCTTTAATTTTGATATTACGGATTATACCTCATCAATTACTGTTAAGATGTTTGAGGACAAGCATATTATAGATCCCCTGATTGAAAAGCTCGGTCAGTGCGGTACGGTTGTTATCAACGGTGCATATCAGTTTGATACATTTTCAAATCAGTATGTGCTGCGTCCGTTTTCCATTTCAAGTGTAGTTAAGATTGAAAAGATGGATGACGCAGAGGAAAAAAGAGTTGAACTTCATCTGCATACCTCCTTGTCTGAGATGGATGGTATTACAGCACCTAAGGCACTTATTAACCGTGCAATCAAATGGGGGCACAAGGCCATTGCAGTTACCGATCACGGTGTTGTACAGGCGCTGCCTGAGGCTTATAATACTGCTAAAGGTAAGATTAAGCTGATTTTAGGTATGGAGGGATATTTGGTTGATGATGAAAAATATCCGGATTTTATGAACCTAAAGCTTAAGCAGTTTAAAAGACATCATATCATTTTGCTTGTGAAAGAGGATACCTCCCTTGACGAGTCGATTCCTAAGGATGAGCGTAAGTATGGCAGAAAAAATCTGTATGAGCTGATTTCCGCATCTAATATAAAAACATATAAATCACGTCCGCTGATTCCAAAAAGTATGCTTGCTCAAAAGCGTGACGGACTTATTATCGGCTCTGCCTGTGAGCAGGGCGAGCTTTATCAGGCAATTTTAAATAAAGAGCCTGAGGAGAAAATTGAAGAAATTGCCTCTTTCTATGATTATCTTGAAATTCAGCCGAACGGCAACAATGCATTTATGCTGAGATCCACAAGAGATATTCACGAGAATATTAATACGGAAGAGGATTTAATAAATATAAATAAAAAGATTATTGCTCTTGCCGATAAGCTCGGTAAGCTTGTTGTGGCAACAGGTGACGTGCATTTCCTCGATGAAAAGGACGCACGCTTCAGAGCAATTATTATGGCATCAAAGGGCTTTGATGATGCGGACAATCAGGCTCCGCTCTACTTTAAAACAACAGATGAAATGCTTGCGGACTTTGCTTGGGCAGGTGACAGGGCAAAGGAATTTGTAATTGACAATCCAAACAAGATTGCCGATTCCGTAATGGATAACATTCCGCCGATTCCGCCCGGTACCTTCCAGCCCCATATTGACGGCGCGAATGAAGAGCTTACGGAAAAATGCTGGTCAATGGCGAAAGAGCTTTACGGTGATCCTGTTCCGCAGTATGTTGCTGACAGACTTCAAAGAGAGCTTGATTCCATTATCGGTCACGGTTTTGGTGTGCTGTATGTTATTGCAAAACGTCTTGTTGAGGAGAGTGAGAGAAATGGTTATCTTGTCGGTTCAAGAGGCTCAGTAGGTTCTTCACTGGCTGCACATATGGGCGGTATATCTGAGGTTAATCCTCTTGCTCCTCATTACTATTGTAAAAAATGTAAGCACAGTGAATTCTTCCTTCACGGTGAATATGGTTCAGGCTTCGACCTTCCTGCAAAAGATTGTCCGAACTGCGGTATTCCGATGAAAAAGGACGGACACGAAATTCCGTTTGAAACCTTCTTGGGCTTTGACGGTGATAAAGAGCCTGATATCGACCTAAATTTCTCAGGTGAGTATCAGTCACGTTCACACAGATACACAGAAGAACTGTTCGGTAAG
The DNA here is from genome assembly GCA_900544515.1 of uncultured Oscillospiraceae bacterium. GTDB lineage: Bacteria > Bacillota > Clostridia > Oscillospirales > Acutalibacteraceae > Eubacterium_R. The sequence goes on from UQVI01000005.1 coordinate 9,482, forward strand.
GAATACGTGTTCAAAGCAGGAACAATGGCAACCGTTGCGGATAAGACTGCATACGGTTATGTTATGAAATATCTTGATGAACGCGGACTTGTTTCCACTACGCCGAGAGCTGAAATTGACAGGCTGACTGTCGGCTGCACAGGTATCAAGCGTACCACAGGTCAGCATCCGGGTGGTATGGTTGTTGTGCCGGATAAATATACTGTTGAGGATTTTACACCGATTCAGTATCCGTCAAATGATGAGAAGAAGGGTACATACACAACCCACTTTGACTTTAAAAATTCACTTCACGATACACTCCTTAAACTGGACGAGCTTGGACACGATAATCCAACCTTATATAAGTATCTTGAGGATTCAACAGGTATTCCTGTAATGGACGTTGATTTGTCCGACCCTAAGCTTTATCAGCTTATCACATCAACGGAGCCGATCGGTGTTTCACCGGATGATATTGACTGCCAGACAGGAACACTGGCAATCCCTGAAATGGGTACGCCGTTTGTTATCGGTATGCTTCTTGAAGCACAGCCTAAAACCTTTGCCGACCTTTTACAGATTTCAGGACTGTCACACGGTACAGACGTATGGCTCGGTAATGCCCGTGACCTGATTCAGGATGGAGTTTGTACAATTTCTGAGGTTATCGGCTGCCGTGATGATATTATGACACATCTAATTCACGTGGCTGAGGCTTACGAAAAGAGAACAGGTAAGGAATCACCGCTTTCAAAAAAGGACTGCTTTAAAATTATGGAGTATACCCGTAAGGGTAAAGCGCCTAAAGAGCTTCCGCCTTACGAGGAAGCAATGAAAACAATCGGCGTTGAGCAGTGGTATATTGATTCCTGCTATAAGATAAAATACATGTTCCCTAAGGCACACGCTGCTGCATATGTTATTGCGGCACTCCGCCTTGCGTGGTATAAGATTTATTATCCGATTCATTTTTATTCTGCTTATTTCACAGTTCGCGGCGGTGCAATTGATGCCGTTGCTGCTGTTGAGGGTAAGGCTGCTGTAAAAAAGAAGATGGAGGAAATCAAACTGAAAGGCAATGACAAAACTGCTAAGGATGAAAGTACATACATTGTTTTGCAGATTGTTATTGAAATGCTTGCAAGAGGAATAGAGTTCCTACCTGTTGATATTTACAAATCAGATGCAAGAATTTATCGGATTGAGGACGGAAAAATCAGGCTTCCGTTCGGTGCAATTGACGGTATTGGTGAAAATGCGGCCATTGCACTTGCCAATGCAAAAAATGACGGAAACGGTGAATTTATGAGCTATGATGATCTTATGGCTCGTGCAGGTATAGGCAAGAGTGTTGTGGATTCCTTAAAGGAAGCAGGCGCACTGGGCGATATGCCGGAGTCTAACCAGATATCATTGTTTTAAGTGTAGAACGAACAATAATTTAGCATAAGACTTGACATCGATATGTTAACGTGTTAACATATTAGCACTCTACTATACTAAAGTAAAATTTATTATATGGCCGTCAAGGAGAAATAGATGAAAAGATATTCAAAATTAACGCCTCAGGGCAGCAGGGATTTGCTTTTTGAGGAATGTGACGACAGAAGAAGAGTTGAAACGATTCTTTCTGATTTATTTAAAGAGAATAAGTACCGCAAGGTTATGACACCGACGATTGAATTTTTTGATGTATTCAATCGTGATAATCTCGGCATTGAAGCTGAGGAGATGTATAAGCTGTCAGACAATCAGGGAAGAACGACTGTTCTTCGCCCTGATAATACTGCACCGATTGCACGTCTTGTTGCTACAAGACTTTCCGATGAGGATTTTCCTGTAAGATTGTATTATAATCAGAATGTATATGTCCGTAATAAGCAGCTTGCCGGCAGAACCGATGAGATTGAGCAAAGCGGTATCGAGTTTATAGGCGACGGCAGTATGGATGCGGATATTGAGGTTATTTCAATGGCCTATGAGGCACTGAAAAGAAATGATGTTCATTCCTTTAAGCTTGAGCTTTGCCACGCAGGATTCTTCAATGCAATACTGGATAAGATGAATTTGTCACCGTCTCAGAAGGCTGATATATGCAGTTATATTGAGGGTAAGAATTATTCTGCTCTCGGTGACTTGCTTGATAGAATCGGCAGCAGCACAGAGTCTGAAGTTATTAAAAAGCTGCCAAGACTTTTTGGCGATGTAAATGTAATCAATGAGGCTAAGGCACTCTATGATGATGCCGATGCCAACAAAGCACTTGATTACCTTAAAGATGTTTATGAAAAGCTGTGTGCTCTCGGCTTTAAAGATAATATACTGATTGACCTCAGCCTTGTGAACAGGAGCAGCTATTACACCGGTGTTATATTCAGAGGTTATGCACAGGGCAGCGGTGTGACGATTCTTTCAGGAGGACGTTATGATAATCTGATTGGCGAGTTTGGTTTGGATGCACCTGCTATCGGATTTGGTGTGAATGTTAATGCGCTTTGCGATGTTATGCGTGAGGAAATTAATATTTCCAGACCTCTGAGAATTGCGCTTACCAAAGGCAGACTTGAAAAGAATTCTGTTGCCTTGTTTAAAACTATGGGACTTGATACCTCTGAGCTTGAAAATAAGGGCAGACGACTGATACTCCCTGTTGGTGATTATGAGGCTGTGCTTTCCAAAGCACCTGATGTTATTACATACGTTGAGCACGGTGTGTGCGATATCGGCGTTGTCGGCAAGGATACGATTGTTGAGCACGGAAATTCGTTTTATGAGGTAATTGACCTGAATATCGGTAAATGCCGTTTTGCACTTGCCTGTCCTAAGGGTACTGATTTCTTTTCAGGCTATAAGAGAAAGGTTGTTGCGAGCAAGTACCCTAAGGTTGCTAAGGAATATTTCAAATCAAAGGGTATGGATGTTGATATCATCAAGATTGAGGGCAGTGTGGAGCTTGCTCCTCTGCTTGGTCTTGCCGACGGTATTGTGGATATTGTTGAAACAGGCTCAACCCTGAAGGAAAACGGACTTGAGGTAGTCGATGAAATTATGCCTATTTCAGCAAGAGTCATTGTCAATATGGCATCTATGAAATTAAGAAAAGATGAAATTGAAGGCTTTCTGCAGGATCTGGAATTAGCATCGAAGGTATGATATCACTCTTGTTTTATTGGAGGTTGGAATATGAAAATAACAAAAGCAAACGGAAAAGCAGAATATGCTTTAATTGAAAATCTGAAAAAACGTGCCGGTGAAACAGATGAAAAAATCACCCGGATTGTAACGAATATCATCAACTCTGTTAAAGAACAGGGTGATACTGCCGTAAGGGAATTTACGGTACGTTTTGACGGCTCTGTGCCAAAGAAAACCGTTATCGAAAAGGATGAACTGCAGAGCTATCTTGATATGGTTGATGATGAGTTTAAATCAGCAATCATTAATGCTAAGAATAATATTTACGATTTTCATAGCCGACAGGCACAGCAGTCCTGGTTAACAACACAGGAAAACGGTGTTATTATGGGTCAGCGTGTTCGTGGACTGAAAAGGGTCGGTATTTATGTACCGGGCGGTACGGCTGCTTATCCGTCCTCTGTGCTTATGAATGCAGTTCCTGCTAAAATTGCAGGTGTTGAAGAAATTATTATGGTTACGCCTCCCGGTAAGGACGGCAGCCCTAATCCGGATATTATGGCTGCTGCCGCTGTGGCAGGTGTGGATAAGGTATTCCTTGTTGGCGGTGCACAGGCTGTTGCCGCACTTGCTTACGGTACTGAAAAAATACCGAAGGTTGATAAGATTGTGGGACCTGGCAATATTTTTGTTGCTACTGCCAAAAAGCTTCTTTACGGTGTAGTGGATATTGATATGGTTGCAGGTCCTTCTGAAATACTTATTGTTGCGGATAAGACTGCAAAGCCTGCTTTTCTCGCAGCTGATTTAATGAGTCAGGCTGAACACGATAAGCTTGCCTCTGCCATTCTCCTTACCACATCATCTGATATTGCAAAGGCAACTGCACGTGAAATTGACAAGCAGATTAAGCACCTTGCAAGACAGGAAATTATTGAGGCTTCCTTGAACGATTTCGGTGAAATTATTGTGTGCGAAAACCTTGATCAGGCAATTGAGTTTGCAAACGAGCTTGCACCTGAGCACCTTGAGATGTGTGTTGAAGAGCCGCTTAAGTATATAGGTAAGATTGACAATGCAGGCTCTGTATTTCTCGGTAATTTTTCACCTGAGCCTCTCGGTGATTATTATGCAGGACCTAACCACGTTCTGCCGACAAGCGGTACAGCGAGATTTTTCTCACCGCTTTCTGTTGACAGCTTTATTAAGAAAAGCTCCTTTATTTATTACACTGAGGAGGAGCTCAAAAAGGCTAAGGACGATATTGTTAAGCTGGCTGATACAGAGGGTCTGACTGCTCACGCGAATTCAATCAAGGTCAGATTTGAATGAGTAATAAACGAAATAAAAAGAAAACGCCTGTTCCTGTAATCATTGTTTTGCTTCTGATTATAATTCCGTCGGTTCTGTCTGCTGTTAACAGTCAGAATCATAGTGATAAGCCCGTAAATCAGATTAAGATGAACGGGGAAAATATTGTAGTTCATTATCTTGATGTGGGGCAGGGTGACAGTGAGTTTATTGAACTGCCAAATGGTGAATGTATGCTCATTGACGCAGGAACGGCTGAATATTCACAGACAATCATTGACGATATAGAAGCGTATGGTTATTCCGAGCTTGATTACGTTGTTGCCACTCACCCTCACGCTGACCATATAGGCGGTATGCGTGAGGTAATAGAAAGCTTTGATGTCGGTGAAATCTATATGCCCAAAGCATCAACAGATACCAAGACATTTGAAAATTTGCTCAGTACCATTTCAGAGAAGGGACTTTCCATAAATACGGCTAAGGCAGATACCGAGATCTATTCGGACAGTGAGCTTAAAATAGAATTTCTTGCACCTGTTAATAGCTCCTATAAAGACTTGAATAATTGTTCTGCTGTTGTTAAAATAAGCTATGGCAGTAATTCCTTTTTGTTTACTGGTGATGCGGAGGAGCTTTCTGAAAGTGAAATGCTTGAAAAGGATTATGAATCCCTTTCCTGTGATGTGCTGAAAGCAGGGCATCATGGCTCAGATTCCTCATCAAGTGCCGATTTCTTAGATGCAGTTCATCCAAAATATGCTGTGATTTCCTGCGGTGCAGGCAATTCCTACGGTCATCCGCACAGTGAAACGGTTGAGCGTTTTGAATCTGCAGGTGTTCAGATTTATCGCACGGATGAAAACGGAACGATTACCATTGCCTGTGACGGAAATAACGGCTTTGATATTCAATGCGAGGTTGAATAAATGAAGTGGATAATTGACAGAATTGAAAATAATATTGCCGTTTGCGAGCTTGAAAACGGTGAGATGCTTGATGTAAAAATATCTGCTCTTCCAAAAGGAATTAAAGAGGGCGATGTAATCACTCTTTCTGTTGACAAAATAGAAACAAATGAAAGAAAAGAAAGAATAGATAAGCTGATGAACAGCTTGTTTAAGCAATAAAGAGTAAGGGCAAATAGGACAATTTAAACCAAAGTTCGGATTATTCTTTATTGCAAAAGATTAATATTAAGAGGTAGTAGTATGAGAACTGCTGTAATTGAAAGAAATACGAAAGAAACGCAGATTTGTGTGGAGCTTGATCTGGACGGCGGAGCTGTTGAAATTTCAACAGGTATCGGCTTTTTTGACCATATGCTTACCGCTTTCGGTGTTCACGGCGGCTTTGGCTTAAAGGTTAAGGTGACAGGTGATTTGGAGGTTGATACGCACCATACGGTTGAGGATACAGGCATTGCACTGGGTATGGCATTTAAAAAAGCACTTGGTGATATGAGCGGTATCGTGCGCTACGGCTCCTTTTCAATCCCTATGGACGAGGCGCTTGCCAATTGTGTGCTTGATATTTCAAACAGACCTTTCCTTGTATTCAAAGCTTCCTTTGAGCAGGAGCTTTGCGGTGATTATGAAACCTGTGTTACTGAGGAATTTTTCAGAGCCTTTGCAATGAATGCCTGCATCACACTTCATATCAGCGTACCATACGGTGCAAATGCACATCATGAGATTGAGGCAATATTCAAGGCTGCTGCTCACGCAATGAAAATTGCCACACGTAAAAATCAGGACGGCTCAGTCCTTTCAACAAAAGGAGTTCTTTAATGATTATTTTTCCTGCGATTGATATTATAGGCGGTAAGCCTGTAAGACTTTATAAGGGTGATTTTTCAACTGCTGCACAGGTTGCGGCCGATGCACTTGAAACTGCGGATAGCTTTGTCAAGGCAGGCTGTGAATGGATACATATGGTTGACCTTGACGGCTCTCTCAAAAAAGAGCCTGTGAATGCAGATACTTTTATTTCCGTTGCTAAGGAAACCTCGCTTAAGGTTGAGCTCGGCGGCGGTATCCGTACAATGAAGGATATTGATTTTTATGTCAACAACGGTATCAGCAGGATTATTCTCGGTTCTGTTGCACTGAAAAATCCTCAGCTTGTTAAAGAGGCTGTTAAGGAGTTTGGTGATATCATAGCAGTTGGAATTGACGCAAAAAACGGATATGCTGCCACGGAGGGCTGGATGGAAAGCAGTGATGTTTATTTTACCGACCTTGCAAAACAGATGGAGGCTGTGGGTGTGAAAACAATTATCTTTACGGATATCAGTAAGGACGGTACTCTTTCAGGTCCTAACCTGGAACAGCTTAATGAAATCAACAACGCTGTGTCCTGTGATATAACGGCTTCAGGCGGTGTTACAAATATCAATGATATAATCAATCTGCGTGACAGTGGATTGTATGGTGCTATATGCGGCAAAAGCCTTTATGAAGGCACACTTAATCTTGCTGACGCAGTGGAGGCTTGTAAATGATTGATGTAGAAAAGTATTTCAAAAAGGCTGATTTAATTCCGGCGATTGTGCAGGAGGAGTCAACAGGCGAGGTGCTTATGCTCGCCTATATGAACAGGGAATCTATGCAGAAAACACTGGAAACAGGTTATACCTGGTTCTGGTCACGCTCAAGGCAGGAGCTATGGAACAAGGGTGCTACCTCAGGACATCTGCAGAAAATCGTTTCCATTCATGGTGATTGCGATGATGATACGCTTTTAATTAAAGTAGTTCAGACCGGTGCTGCCTGCCATACCGGAAATCACTCATGTTTCTTTAATAAGATTGAAGGAGAATTTTAATGGACTATATTAAAAATGAATATCAGACTATTCTGGACAGAAAGGCTGATCAGCAGGAGGGTTCTTACACCTGCTATCTTTTTGAAAAGGGAATTGACAAGATTTTAAAAAAGGTCGGTGAGGAATGTACTGAAATGGTAATCGCCGCTAAAAATAATGATAAAGAGGAAACCGTATATGAAATTACAGACCTTATTTATCATACACTTGTTATGATGGCGAATCAGGGTATCACACCTGAGGATATTGAGGCTGAGCTTGAAAAGAGAGCAGCCAAAGCAGGAAATCTGAAAAAATTTCACGTGGTAGATAAGAATACATAATGTCGCATAAAAGATGGATAGTTGCCGATGCTGATAAGGAAAAGGCATCGCTTTTAAGTGAAAAACTGAATATTGATCCGTTCATTGCTTTTCTTCTTGTTTCAAGGGGAATTGATGATGAGCTTTCAGCCTCTGATTTTATCAATTCAGGCTGTACCTTTACATCGCCTTATTCATTGAAAGATATGGATAAGGCTGTTTCCCGTATTAATGAGGCTCTTGAAAAGGATGAGAAAATCTGTATATACGGTGACTACGATTGTGACGGTGTAACATCAACTGCACTGCTTTATACTTTTTTTGAGAGCATAGGTGCTGATGTAATCTATTTTATTCCGAATCGTCTTACGGACGGATATGGTATGAATATGTCCGCCATTGACAAAATAAAGGAACAGGGCACGGATTTGATTATTACTGTCGATAACGGTATATCCGCTATTGATGAGGCGGAGTATATCTATTCTCTCGGTATGGAACTGGTGGTTACTGACCATCATCAGATTGGTGATGCACTGCCGAGAGCCTGTGCAGTGGTCAATCCGCATCGTGAGGATAATGATATCAAGTTCAGGGAGTTTGCAGGTGTAGGTGTTGCCTTCAAGCTCGCCTGTGCACTTTATGATGGTGATGAAAGTGAAATGCTTGAGCAGTATGCCGACCTTGTTGCCATCGGTACAATCGGCGATGTCGTTCCTCTTAAGAGTGAAAACAGAGCCTTTGTCAAATATGGTCTGGATCTGATCAACAACGATTCAAGAATCGGTATTGCTGCACTTCGTCAGGCAGCAGGTAATTCTGAGGATGATATAAGTTCGGTTGATGTGGCATTTCAGCTTTGTCCTCGTATCAATGCGGCAGGCAGAATGGATCATGCATCAAAAGCAGTTGAGCTGCTTATCTGTGATGATTATGAGGATGCTCGTTTTAAGGCAGAGCAGTTGAATCTTGAAAATAATCACAGGCATGAGGTTGAGTCAAATATCCTTGATGATATTAAGCAGAGAGTTGCAGCTCATCCTGAGCTTGTAGAGAATCGTGTAATCGTTATCACCGGTGAAAATTATCATCACGGTGTTATTGGTATCGTAGCCTCTCATATCGTTTCAGCTTACGGAAAGCCGGCAATTATTATCGGAATGGACGAGGACGGAAAGTGCACCGGCTCAGCACGAAGTGTTGACGGCTTTAATATTTTTGATGCTATTTTCTCCTGCTCGGATTTGCTCACCCATTTCGGCGGACATCCGCTTGCTGCAGGACTTGGTATTGTAAAAGAAAATATAGATGTTTTCAGAGAATGCATCAATGATTATGCTGTCAGAAAATACGAGGTAATGCCTGCCTGCTCACTACGTCTTGACTGCAAGCTGTCACCGTTTTATCTGAATACGGATCTTGTGGATAACCTTTCAAGCCTTGAGCCTTACGGTGCGGATAATGCTCAGCCTGTTTTCGGCTTGTTTAATGTTACGCTTGTCTCCGTAACTCCGATTGGTGAGGGCAAGCATATTCGACTTGAAGTGCAGAAAAAGGGGAAAAACTTTAAAATTGTTAAGTTCAGAACAACTGTTGGCGAGTTTCCATACAAGACAGGAGATTCCATTGATGTGGCGATCAAGGTGTCTAAGAATTATTTTAAAGGAAGATATTATCTTTCCATACGTGCTGAGGATATCAGACCGAATGGAATAGATGATGATAAATATTTCAAAGAAAAAAATGAACTTGAGCTTTTTAAGCTTGGACACAATGGTGATGTATCGTTATATCCCAACAGGGATATCTGCGGCGATATATACAGATTTTTAAAACAGAACAAGGGCTGGCAGTACAGCTTTGATGATTTGTATTTTGCTGTGAAGCAGTCGGTTACATACGGTCAGCTCTTTTTTGCACTTGAGGCTTTTTGTGAAGTGGGGCTGATAAGCCGTGACGGCGAAAAGGTAATGCTTAATCAGACAGAGGGAAAGGTTTCCCTTGATGAAACAAATATAATGAAAACCCTGAAGGGAAGGCTTAAAATTGATTGATACGGTATATGATCAGGAATACAACGACGGCTTTAAGACTTTTTTTGAAAAGGTAAAAAGCAGCTCACAGTATGACTATGCTAAAATTGAAAAGGCATATAATCTGGCTCACGATGCCCATAAAAATCAGCGCAGACGTTCCGGTGAGCCTTATATTATGCACCCTGTTGCTGTTGCGGAAATTCTTTTTGCACTGGGTATGGATAATGAGTGTATAATCGGTGCTCTTCTTCACGATGTTGTGGAGGACACGGAATATGATCTGGATTATATCAAAAAGGAATTCGGTGACGAAATTGCACTGCTTGTTGACGGTGTAACCAAGCTTGGTCAGATTCCTCTTTCCACACGTGAGGAGGTACAGGCAGAGAATATCCGTAAAATGTTTATTGCTATGAATGAGGATATCAGGGTTATTATTATCAAGCTTTGCGACAGGCTTCATAATATGAGAACACTCGAGCATATGCCTGAATATAAGCAGAGGGAGAAGAGCCTTGAAACGCTGGAGATTTATGCTCCTATTGCGCACCGTCTCGGTATCCGTCCTATTAAGGAAGAGCTTGAAGATTTAGCAATTTATTATCTTGACCCCATTGCCTATAAGGAAATAGAAAAAAATCTTTCTATGAAAAAAGAGCAGGGTGAGAAATTTTTAAGCGATATTAAAAATCAGATAAGTGATAAAATTATGCCTGTTATGGATAACGCTATGATTACCTCACGTGTGAAATCCGTACACGGTATTTTCCGTAAGGTTTATATCAAGGGTAAAAATTTTGAACAGATTTTTGATATCTACGCAGTCAGAATTATTGTTGATTCCATGATTGACTGTTATAATGCACTTGGTATAGTGCACGATATGTTCAAGCCTCTTCCCGGCAGATTTAAGGACTATATCTCTATGCCCAAGCCAAACAGATATCAGTCACTCCATACAACTGTTCTGAGCAAATCAGGAATACCGTTTGAAATTCAGATTCGTACATGGGATATGCACAAAACGGCTGAATACGGTATCGCTGCCCACTGGAAATATAAGCTGGGCAAGGGCGGAAATGATAAAATGGACAGCCAGCTTGAATGGGTTCACAGAATCCTTGAAACCGGCAATGAAACCGAAAATGCCGAAGAGCTTGTTGCCAATATCAAGGGTGACCTTTCCATAGAGGAAATTTATGTGTTCACACCGAGAGGTGATGTAAAGGCACTGCCAAAGGGTGCAACGGTTATTGACTTTGCCTATGCCATTCATTCGGAAGTTGGCAACAAAATGGTCGGTGCTAAGGTTAACGGTAAAATTGTCAATCTGGATTATAAGGTTAAAACAGGTGAGATAGTTGAAATTCTTACATCCAATCAGCGGGGTAAAGGACCAAGCCGTGACTGGCTGAATATCGTGAAAACAGGTGAATCAAGAAGTAAAATCCGCTCCTGGTTTAAAAAAGAAAAGCGTGACGAAAATATTATCAACGGCAAGGCTGAGGTGGAACGCGAGTTCAAGCGTAACTTTATCCGCCTTGATTCCGAGCAGTATGAAAAGTTTATTGAAAAGATTGCTGAGCGTCAGCATTTTGCAGAGCTGGATGATTTTTATGCTGCAGTCGGCTACGGCGGTATACAGATTACACGTCTTATGCCTGGTATAAAAGATGAATATAACCGTAATTGGAAGCCTAAGGAGCCTGCTGTTGCACCTAAGCCAATGATGAATGTGGAGGATAACACCTCTTCAAAAAACAGTAATGGTGTTGTGGTTGAGGGAATAGACAACTGCCTTATTAAAATGGCGCGCTGCTGTTCACCTATACCCGGTGAACCGATTATCGGATTTATTAATCGTGGTACAGGACTTACGGTTCACAGACGTGACTGCGTGAATGTACCGATGGATATTGCACATTCCTCTGAACCTGAGCGCTGGGTGAATTGCCATTGGGACAGCAGTGTTCAGGTTGAAGCAAGGTCAACAATTGATGTTTATGCCATTGACCGTGACGGTGTTGTGCTGGATATCACAACAAAAATGGCAACTGCCCACGTAAAAATTCATTCTATTAATGCAAGACCGATTAATGAGGGCAACTGCCTTACAACAATGACGATTTCTGTCAACTCCAAAGAGCATCTTGAAAGCGTATTGAAGCTGCTCAGAAAGGTTGACGGCGTTTATCATATTGAAAGAAGTGGTAACTGATGAAAGCTGTAATTCAAAGAGTTTCCTATTCCTCTGTCGTTATTGACGGAAAAGAGGTTGGCAAAACAGATAAAGGGCTTATGATTCTGCTCGGTGTTGAGCGGGGTGATACAAAAGCAGATGCAGATAAGCTGATAAAAAAGATACCTGTACTTCGTATTTTTGAGGATGAAAACGGTAAAATGAATTTATCCTGCCTTGACATTTCCGGAGAAATATTAGTGGTTTCTCAGTTTACCTTATGTGCAGACTGTTCACACGGCAGGAGACCCAGCTTTACAGCCTCTGCACCTCCTGACATTGCAAATGAGCTTTATATGTACTTTGTTGATGAACTGAGAAAAGCAGGTGTTAAAAAGGTTGATACAGGAGAATTCGGTGCGGATATGAAGGTGTCTCTTTTAAATGACGGACCTGTTACTATTATTCTTGAAAGTAGGGAGCTTAAATAATGCTTGATGTAAAATATGATGTGTTCGGCAGTCTTGAAAATAACTGCTATCTTATAACCGATACTGCGACAGGCAAATCAGCTCTTGTGGACTGCACTGAGGACAGTCAGAAAATGAGAAACTTTATCGGTGACTGCGAGCTTGAATATATTCTCCTGACACACGGTCATTTTGACCATATTGCTGGTGTTAAGGGTATTCAGGAGCTGACAGGTGCAAAGGTTGTTATCAGTTCTGAGGACAGTCCTATGCTCTCCTCATCAAAGGCAAGCCTTGCCGCCTTTTGCGGTGCACAGCAGAATAATACCGATGCTGATATGATTGTTGGGGACGGTGACACAATCACACTTGGTGAGAGTATCATCAAGGTTATTTCAACTCCCGGTCATACAAAGGGCGGACTGTGTTATATTTGTGACGATAAAATATTTACAGGGGACACATTGTTTTTCTGCTCTTGCGGCAGGACTGATTTTCCGGGTGGTTCATCTGCTGAGATACTGAAGAGCCTTAAAAAAATTGCTGATTTAAAAGGAAATCTTAAGGTATATCCCGGACACGACAGAGTATCAACTCTTGACTTTGAACGTGCAAATAATCCGTATATGAAATAGGAATTTTATAAATTATGGTACTTAAGGTTATAAATCATCCGTTTGAGTATGATATGAAAAATCTCTGCACCGCATTTTTTCCTTATGAAAAGATAAAGTGTGACGGCGAAGAGGATATTGTTATCATCACGGAAAAGACGGAGGATACTTTCATTGTTGATGCAAAGGTCTATGATAAAAGCCTTGTAAAAACGAAAAGAATAGACAGTAATGAGGATATGGCAACGGCTATGTCCGTTTTGCTTTATCATACTTTAAGCGAGCTTATGGGTATTCAATCTGCGTGGGGTATACTTTTCGGTGTGCGTCCTGCAAAGCTTATGCACCGTTTTACGCAAAGCTATGGTGAGCGGGGGGCAAGAGATTATTTTATAAATAAATTCCTTGTTTCACCTGAGAAAACAGATTTGGCAATTGAGGTTATGGGGCATGAAAATCAGATTATTTCCCTATCCGGCAAGAAATCCTTTTCCCTCTATGTTTCCATTCCGTTTTGTCCTACTCGCTGTTCATATTGTTCCTTTGTTTCACACTCCATTGAGCGGACTAAGAAGTTGATAAGACCTTATGTTGAGCTGCTTTGCAGGGAGCTTGAGGAGACAGGAAGAATTGCAAAAGAGCTTGACCTAAGGCTTGAAACCGTTTATTTCGGCGGCGGAACGCCTACGACCCTTGACGCTGAATCCTTAGCAAAAATTTTTAATACAATAAGCAGGAATTTTGATTTATCCGCACTGCGTGAATATACTGTTGAGGCAGGCAGACCTGATACGGTGATTCGTGAAAAGCTGAATGCTTTAAAAAATGCAGGTGTTACACGTATCAGCATTAATCCGCAGTCCTTTAATGATGATGTGCTGGAGGCAATCGGCAGAAAGCATACTGCAAAGCAGACCGTTGATGCATTTTATCTGGCAAGGGAATGCGGCTTTGATAACATCAATATGGACTTTATTGCAGGCCTTCCTAAGGATGATTCAGCCTCATTCAGAAGCAGTATTGATAAAGCGATTGATTTGGGTGCCGAGTCAATCACCGTACATACTCTTGCACTGAAATCAGCGGCCTATATGGTTACCCGTGAAAGCACCTTTGATTTGACTGACAGGCTGACTGTTTCGGATATGGTGGATTATTCGGGTAAAATTCTTTCTGATAACAATTACTATCCGTATTATATGTACAGACAGTCAAAATCACTGGGTAATCTTGAAAATGTAGGCTGGTGCAAGGAGGGTATGGATTGTCTTTATAATGTCTATATGATGGACGAGACGCACTCTGTTTTTGCAGTAGGTGCAGGGGCTGTTACCAGACTGAAAAATCAGAAAACAGGAAAAATTGAAAGAATATATAATTATAAATACCCATATGAATATATTGATGATTTTGATGAAATTCTTTCAAGAAAAAGCGGTATATTAAAATTTTATAATGAATATATATAAATATACACCTCAAGTATTGCAATGTTTTACAAATTGTAATATAATGTATTAGAGGTGGTAATAATGGCAATGAAATTCAGTGATATATTCGGTACGAATGATTTGATGAATAATCCTAAGCTTGAAGAGGTTTTTAATAAGACAAGGGATATGGCGGAAACCGTCAGCAAAAAAAGTGCCGAGCATCTTGAAATGAGCAGAAAAAAGGTTGAATGCCTTGATGCTAAAACAAAGCTTTCAAGATTATTTGAAAAGTATGGTGAGCTGCAGTATAACAGCTATATCGGAGAAGAGGTTAATCAGTCTGAACTTGAGGATGTTGCAAACAGAATTGCATCGCTCAAGGAAAAGATTGAGCTTTTAACTATAGAAATTGAAGAAGCGAAATTACAATTCAATGAAGCGGTGGCATCTGCCACAAAGAAAACACGCGATGCTTTTCAGAAAGAGTTTGATAAGATGAATAAGACTGAGGTTACTGTTGAGGCTGATGATGTTGAAGTAACCGACGCAAGTAATGAATAATAAATCAGAATTTTAAAGAGAATTTTAAAGGCAGTACATTTTTGTACTGCCTGATTTTTTTGTTTAGGCAAGCGAGATATATCCGAATAAGTTTTTTATGAACGGATTTATCTCACTTGCTAAGTTGGCGGTAGCCGAAATGATATGGTGATTTATTGAAACAGAGTATTAAGCAAAGATATATTGCCTCAGCGCTTATTCTGCTGGCGGCAACTGTAATTGTTAAGATTATAAGTGCAGTTTACAAGATACCTTTAACGAATTATATCGGTGCAACCGGACGAGGCTATTTTACTGTAGCTTATAATTTATGTATGCCTATTCATGCACTTACAATGGGTGCTTTTCCGCTTGCCCTCACAAGGCTTGTAAGCAGCTATGAGGCGAAAGGTGACAGATTAAGAATTGCAGCACTCAGAAAGGCGTCAAAAAAGTTGTTTCTTATAGTAGGTATCATCGGTATGGCAGTGATGCTTATTATGGCAAAGCCGTATGCGGATTTCATATCCTCTTCACCTAAGAGCATTTATACAATTCTTGCATTGACACCGTCGGTGTTTTTCAGCTGTCTGTGCGCCTGTCACAGAGCCTTTTCGGAAGGTTTTCTTGATATGAAAGCTACTGCATACAGTCAGCTGATTGAAGCACTTTTCAAAATGATATTCGGTCTGCTCTTTGCTCGTCTTTCAATGAGCTGGCTCTTCGGAGGTTATATTGAAAATTCAATGGTGCTGGGTGTAGCTGTGAATAGTGAAGAGCAGGCCTTGTCCGTAATTTATCCGATAACCGCAGCTTGTGCTATGCTTGGTGTAACGCTCGGAAGTATTGCAAGCTATGTCTTTGCCGGAATATATACAAATATAAAATATAAATTTTCTTATAAAGAGAGGATTGACAGTAAGGATGCCTATTCCGAACTTCTGATTTTCAGCGCGGGGCTTGTTGGTGCAACCGTCGTGCAGAGTCTTGCGAATTTTGCGGATTCATCATCCATACAGTATTGCCTTACGCTTTGCGATGCCGATGCTTTATCTGCACAGTATATGGCATCGGATAATGATATATATACATATGTGCTGGGGATATTTGCCGTTGCACTTGATTTCAGAAATCTGATACCTGCAATCGTTATGGCACTTGGTGTTACTGCCGTTCCTGCGGTAAGTACTGCCTATGAGGGGGGACAGGAGCGGTTTTCCTCTCTTTTAACAAGTATTTTCAAATATACAGTGATTATATCGGTGTGCGGCGGAATTATGATTGCTCTGTTTTATAATGATATTCTCACTTTGTTTTACAGTAAAAATAATGCAGATATAGTCTCCAATGCAGGCAGGCTGTTATTCGTTTTTGCAGTTTCCTCTCTTCCTTGTGCTGCAGCCTCTACTTCGGTTTACTGTACACAGGCACTGGGCTTTGCAAAGCAGACGATTATGCCCTTTGTCGTTTCAGCAGCAGTCAGAGTGGCACTTAATTTTATTTTGATACCTGTTAATGAAATAAATATACTCGGCAGTGCTGTTTCAAATTTTGCAGGTTTTTTAATCATACTTATCTGGAATATGATTACAATATACAAAAAGACAAATGCCAAATTCAATCTTTTTGAGATATATTTAAAGCCTTGTGCCTGTGCTGCTTTGTCATATTTTGTAACATCAGGTATAAGACAGTCGATAAGTACATCTATATCCGGACTTGGTGTTTTTGTGCTGAGTATCATCATCTGTCTATTATCTTTTGGGATACTTCTCATTTTGATGAAAAGCATTTCATTTAAAGAGCTAAAAACATTAAAATAATGTAAAATTTATGCATAACTACTTGAAATTTCCGCTTGTTTATTGTATTATTCATAATAGACAAGTTAATCAAAGGTGCGTGGTTTTGTGGCGATTGAATTTGAACAGAAGGATAAGTATAATATTGAAGATTTAATTTCAATAGTCGCTTTACTCAGAACACCTGACGGCTGTGCTTGGGACAGAGCACAGACTCATTTTTCAATAAAGAAAAATTTTATTGAGGAAACTTATGAAGTTATTGAGGCCATTAATAAAGAAAACGTAGAGGGTCTCAAGGAAGAGCTTGGCGATGTTCTTCTTCAGGTTGCACTTCATTGTGAAATGGAGAGAGAACAGAAGCATTTTGATTTTGATGATGTCTGCAATGATATTTGTCAAAAGCTGATTATCCGTCATCCGCACGTATTCGGCAGTGTTAAGGCAGATAATGTTGATGAGGCTCTTTCAAGCTGGGATGCAGTTAAGCTTAAGACTAAGGGTATGAAAAAGCAGAGTCAGTCCATGTCGAGCATACCTGTTGAGCTGCCGGCACTTATGCGTGCGCAAAAGGTGCAGAGCAAAGCTTCAAAAGTCGGTTTTGACTGGCAGAACAGCGAAGGTGCATTCAGCAAGATTCGTGAGGAGATTAACGAGTTAACAGATGCCATAGCTCATGGCGGTTCATCTGATATTGAGGATGAGTTCGGAGATTTGCTTTTTTCCTGTGTTAATGTTTCAAGATTTATTGATGTTGACAGTGAAGAGGCTTTGACAAAAGCTACAGACAAATTCATCAGGCGTTTTACTGTTGTGGAACAGCTTGCTGAGGAAAAGGGCATATCCATGAAGGATTCATCACTCGAACAGCTTGATTTGTTGTGGGAAGAGGCAAAGAAAATATTAAAAGCTGATTAATCAGCAAAACGGAGGAATTTCAAATGAATAAAACAGAACTCGTAGCAGCAGTTGCTGCTAAGGCAGAACTTTCAAAGAAGGATGCAGAGGCTGCTGTATCAGCAGTTTTAGATTCAGTTAAGGATGCACTTGCTGACGGTGATAAGGTTTCAATCGTTGGTTTCGGTACATTTGCTGTTAAGACTCGTGCAGCTCGCGAGGGTATCAATCCTCTTACAAAGGCTCCTATGTCAATTCCTGAGACAAAGGTTCCTACATTCAAGGCTGGTTCAGCTCTTAAGGATGCTGTAAAATAAGTTTTGATATTCAAAAGGGCATCACATCGTGGTGCTCTTAATTTTTTAGATTTGGTGTTTCATATGAGATTAGATAAATATTTAAAGGTTTCCAGAATTATTAAAAGACGAACAATTGCCAATGAAGCCTGTGATGCCGGTAAGGTTGAGGTGAACGGCAAAATTGCCAGAGCATCCTATGATGTAAAGGTCGGCGATGAAATAAAAATATCTTTGGGTACAAACGTAAAAACCTACAAAGTTCTGCTTGTAACAGAGCACGCATTAAAAGAAGATGCCCTAAAAATGTACGAGCAGATATAGTTTGTATGTTTAAATTTGAATAACTACCAAAACACCTGCATAGTATTAAGCAGGTGATTTTTTATGGATAAGGAAACACAGCATACTATAACCCTCACCAACAGGGCAAATCTTTCTGTTACCGGAATCAATGATGTGGATGCTTTCAATGAGCAGGAAATTGTTGCCGTGTGCGATACCGGTGAGCTTGTTATAAAGGGGGAGCTGCTTCATATTGAAGAGCTCAGCATTGAAACAGGATTACTGACTGTCAGCGGTAAGATATCATCCCTTTCATACAGCGAAAAATTTACACAGACATCTGTACTGAAAAGGCTTTTTGGTGGGTGAAGCACTGTTTTATGCTGTGTTGCTTGGTGCTGCCTTAGGCTTTGTTTTTGATTTTTTTCGTCTGCCCAGACTGATACTGAATGATAAATTTTTTTTCGACTTTCTCTTCTGGATAATCAGTGCAATAGCAGTATTCTGCTATTATCTTATATTCAACAGCGGTGCAATCCGAATGCTGAATTTGTTTTTCATTATCATCGGCTTTCTGCTTTATACCTTTACATTGGGATATGTCACAAAATCTATTGAAATCAGGCTGTCAAAAAAGATTAAAATTCAGTTAAAAAATGTTACAAAAAGTTTTAAAAAAGTGTTGCATTCAATATATAATATATCTGTCTCTTATACACATCTCCGAGCCCACGAGACTA
>UQVI01000006.1 GCA_900544515.1 uncultured Oscillospiraceae bacterium
AGATTCGCCTTAGTCTCGTGGGCTCGGAGATGTGTATAAGAGACAGATATAATCTATCACATTTTTCAGGGTCTGATTTCTTGTTGAACCGCCCTCAATCATATCAATATCATTTTGTGCACATATGTCAGCAAGGTAAACACTGTTCGCCTCGATATTAGTGGCAATAACAATCTTGTCCGTTTTACTGCTGTCACATATTGTTTCAATTACATATTCAATTACCATTTTGCCATTGACCTTATGGAACTGCTTCGGAATATTACTTCCGAAACGCGCACCCACACCATTGGCAAGTATTGCAACTATATTCATATTAAAATCCTTTTGAAAAATTTAATTTTTAAATCATCTATTAGTATGCATCTATATAATTATATATTTATTTATAATAAAAGTAAAGGGTTTTACAAATATTGATAAATAAATCGCAAAACAGGAAAAAGGAATCGGATACATCCCTTGATCAGGGATATCCGATTCCTTATTATTTTTTATTTTATCCCTTTGATTCAATCAGCTTGCAGTCGATTTCAAAGGTTTTGATATTATTATTTTCAATTCTTGCGATTGTAAGCTTAACTGTATCACCCGGCTTTGAATCGGCAAGTATTGATGTCATCACATCTGTTGATGTCATTGTTTCGCCATTAACGGCAACAATCATATCATACTGCTTGATGTCCTTATTCTTAAGGTCTGAACCGTCATCCACACTATCAATAACCATTGCACCCTGTGCATCCTTAAAGCCCTTTTCAGCAAGAGCCTGAATTACAGCATTGGCATTATTGAAATTGGTAATCTGGTTGTATGTGATGCCAAGCTTAGCTCTTCCCTCAACATAACCAACCTTGATAAGACTGTTCGCAGTTGCAACTGCAGTGGAAGAAGGAACTGCAAAGCCCATACCCTCATACTCTGTTGCAGCAATCTTGGATGAGTTGATGCCGATTACCTGGCCCTGCATATTGAAAAGCGCACCGCCGCTGTTACCCGGATTAATTGCAGCGTCTATCTGAATACACTCATTATCGTAACCGATATTTGAAGAAATCGGTCTTGCCAGAGCTGAAACATAGCCACTGGTAAGCGAATTCATAAATTCAAGACCGCCGGGACATCCGATTGCTATAACCTGCTCACCGACAACAAGCTTGTCACTGTTGGCAAATTCGGCAATTTTAAGTCCGGTTTTATTGATTGAAAGAACACCGATATCCGTCTGAGCATCAAAGCCTACAAGCTGAGCATCTTCCTTTGAACCATCATTCAGGGTTACGGAAAAGCTATCGCCGTCACTGATAACGTGAGCACAGGTAAGAATATAAGTTTTACCATTCTGCTCTGACATCAGCACACCTGAGCCCTCTCCTGACTGTGTAGGCTCACTGCCGGAATTGCCTCCCTGACCATATCCGTAAAAATAATTATAAGCATCCGTACGCTGGGAATAAACCGTGATTCCCACACAGGAATCCATCGCTTTATCTGCAACACCTGCAACGGTATAGTTATTATTACTATCCTTGAGCGGAACGTCCTCACTGTCTTTTGTCTGTGCAGCATCATCGGCAGACTGTGACTGTGTCGTTTCATTCTTTTTATCCTTATCATCGCTTGTACCAACATTTCCTGCAATACCGAAGCCGATACCGATAACAGCAGCAACAAGACAAATAACAAGCACAACTATAATCATTTTTGATGCATTGCTCTTTTTTGGTGGTTTACCATCATTATTATTTTCCACAGGCTGCGAATAATTATAGCCATTATCCTTCGGCTGGTAATAATCATTGCTCTGTGAAACCTGCTGCGTGCTGTTGTTATAAGCATAATGATAGGTTGTGTTTTCCTGTGCAGGAGGCTGCTCCTCTGCTCTTGGAGGATTATAATATGTTCCCCCGTTATTCGGCTGATAGTAATCCGGATGTGACGCACCGCTGTCGTCGTTATTATAATCCTTGTTCTTAAAATCGTCCATTATTTCCTTGTCTCCTTTTTATAGATGGGGTTGTATGCCTTCGGCAGTCTGAAAACAAATTCAGCAGAGTGTTCATCCTCACTCATTGCCCATATGCTTCCGCCGTGCATTTCCACCATCATTTTTACTATATAAAGCCCAAGTCCTGCGCCCTTAGCATCAAGACTTCTTGACTTATCAACCTTATAAAATCTTTCAAAAACCTTTGAAAGCTCATCTGCTTTGATACCGACACCGCTGTTTTTGATATGAACCTCAACAGCATTATTCAAATCATTCATGGATATCTGGATATATCCGCCTTCGTTGGTAAACTTAACAGCATTATCAAATATATTATAAATCACCTGATAAATCATATCCGTATCTGCTGTAATATATGTCGGACGCAGATTTTCAAGCCCCTGTATGTCAATTTTTTTCTCATCAATCTTCTGCTCAAAGGTGAGAAGAATGTGAATAATCTGATCGGTTATATCATAATTACTCGGCTTCATTTCAAAGCTGCCCGACTCAATCTTACTCATATTAAGCATAGCAACAACAAGACGGGAAAGACGGCGAATTTCGCCGCTGACTATATTGAGATAATAGTCAGTCTTTTCTCTGGGTATTGTACCATCAAGAATACCGTCAATAAAGCCGCCGATTGATGTCATAGGTGTTCTCAGCTCATGAGAAACATTTGAAACAAAGCTGCGCCTTGATGATTCCAGCGTATCAAGTGCATCAGCCATGTCATTAAATGCCTTGCCGAGCTCCGCAAGCTCATCCTGGCCGCTGATTTTAACTCTGTAAGAGAAATCACCGACTGCAAACTGCTTTGCAGCCTTGCTCATCTGCCTCAGCGGTTTAACAAAGCTCTTGGTCAGATGCCAGATACAAATAAACGCAATTGCAAGGCAAGCCAATGCACTGGTCATAAACATTCTCAAAACAGCCATAGCAAGTGAATCACCGCTGGTTTCCGTTGTAGCAAATACCGAGCCGATAATCTGATCATTGCTGTAAATCGGGTAACCGACAATATAGGAAAGACGTCCGTTAACACTGCCCTTTCCGACATAACCACCCTCATAAATATTTCTGAGAAGCACATCCCCCACCTTGAATTCATTATGATAGGAGCAGGGGGGCATTTCACCGTAAAGCGGAATGGAATTCGCTTTTTCCTTGCACAAAATGATATTACCTTCAACATCGCACACGAACAAATCCGCGTCAATAGAATTTGAAATAATATACAGCGAACTGCATATCATCTCCTTTTCCACAGAATAATAATCATTCATTTCCTGAACTACCAGTGTTGATTTGACACTTTCGGCTATTGTCTGCGTATTCTCTTTTAAAAGCTTCGTATTTTCATTCTGGGTGTACACACTTACAAGTATTGTCAGAGTTGTACCCAGAATAGTCAGCACCACAAGAAAAATTGCTGCAAACAAGAAAAAATACTTTGCAAATATATTATTCTTCAGGTACTGTCCCTTAAGAGATTCCCTAACAGACATTTATATTATTCCTTTGTTTCAAATTTATATCCAACACCCCACACGGTCTTGAGTGACCACTTGTCTGAAACGCCTTCAAGCTTTTCTCGCAGACGCTTTACATGCACATCAACTGTACGTGAATCACCGTAATAGTCAAAGCCCCATACCTCGTCAAGAAGCTGATCACGTGTATAAACTCTGTTTGGATTTGAAGCAAAGTGATAAATAAGCTCAAGCTCTTTAGGCGGAGTATCAATCGTTTCGCCCTTTACCTTAAGCTCGTAATTAATAATATTGATTTCAAGATTATCATAAACAACAACCTTTTTTGTATTATCATCGGCAGTTGTATTACCACTTGTTCTTCTGAGAACAGCCTTAACTCTCGCCATAACCTCTTTTGCATCAAAAGGTTTTGTAACATAATCGTCTGCACCAAGCTCAAGACCAAGCACCTTGTCAAAGGTTTCACCCTTTGCGGTGAGCATAATAATCGGTGCGCTTGATGTTTTCCTTATCTCGCGGCAAACCTGCCAGCCATCCATCTTAGGAAGCATAATATCAAGTAAAACCAGTTCAGGTGATTTTGTCTGAAATACATTAACTGCTTCCTGTCCGTCGTTGGCAACGAATACAGTATACCCCTCATTTTCAAGATACAGCTTAAGCAGTTCACAGATGTTATGATCATCATCAACTACAAGAATTTTTGTACTCATTTCGTTTTCTCCTTTTCTTTATGTGGTAATTTTATCACCGTAAATTAATGTTTTTTTGTTTTTTTAGTAAATAATTTTTTAAGTTTTTTAACATTTTTTGAATGTTTTTCCGTCAGTTGTTCATTTTTTACTGTTTTACCATTCTTTGCTTCGTTTTTCACAGCTTTCAACAAAGTCGATAAACTGCTTTGCACATCGCGGAGACCTGCCGCCGCGTCTTGTTGCCCACTGCTCCGCCTTGAAAACCAAGTGTTCCTCGTCCACATCAAGACCTCTGTCCGCCGCAATTTTTCTGACAATATCCTGATACTCAAATTTATTCGGATTCAGGAATGTAATTGTAAGACCGAATCTGTCCGAAAGACTTAACTGCTCCTGCATTGTGTCACCGCGATTCACATCATTCTCACGGTCGGAGAAATTTTCCTTAATAAGATGGCGTCTGTTTGATGTAGCATATATAAGTATATTGGACTGCCTGCCCGAAAGTGAACCCTCCAGTGCTGCCTTAAGCTCGCTGAAGGATGTATCATTTGAATCAAAGCTCAGATCATCAATATAAATAATAAACTTCATCGGTGAGCCTGCAAGCTGTTCACGTATCAAACCAAGATCTGCAACTGCACTTTTTGGTATTTCAATCATTCTGAGTCCCTGATTATGATATTCGTTCAAAAGAGCATGCACGGTTGAGCTTTTTCCGGTACCCCTGTCACCGTAAAGCAGAACATTGTTTGCAGGATGACCTGAAAGAAAGCTTTCTGTATTATCAATAACCTTCTGCCTCTGCACCTCATAATTTTTCAGGTGATCAAGGGTTATCAAATCGGTTATTGTTACAGGGCATATCTCTCTATTTCTCCAGGTGAAAGCAATATGCTTTGCATATTTTCCATATCCGTTTGTATGGTGATAGGAAATCAGCTCAGCCGTCTGCTTATCCCAGTTTTTCTTAAGAGGAGCAACAGGCGCGCCTGTATCCCAATGAGGCATGGATGCAAGTATTTCCTTAAAATCGTCATTATCAACAGAGTTGTAAATATCCTTTGAGGTAACAGAAGCAATTTGCTCCAGCTTCATAAGATCAAGTCTTACTGCATCTGTTATTGAAGATGAAAGCACATCCACTTTTTCTGAGCAGGCATAACGAGTAAAAATATTATCATCTGTCAAAATACATTTTGATATATATTCCTTCAAGGCTCCGTTTTTAGAAACTGTCTTGAAGAAATCACTGTACTTTCTTAAGACACTCTCTTCCGAAATGCTGTTAATCAAATCATAAAGGGCATGAATAATAACATCATTTTTTAAATCGTAAATACAAAGCGTATCAATATAATACTTTATTTTTTTCAGCTTATCCATTTTATCACTTCCGAATGATTTATCTCGCATATATAATAAAACATTATATTGGATTTTACAAGAGATATAGCAATAATTGCTTGAATCAGAAACTTGTTTTTCGGATTTTGTTGTAAGATGTCCGACAACGTATTGACTTGTTAACATATTCTGTGTTATCATATTGGCAAAGAGGTGTACATATGAGTAAATCAGCAATGCTTGCAGACAGCACAGCACAACAGATTATAAAAATGATTGAAGAGGAAAACCGCTTTTCAGTCGGTGACAAGCTCCCTAACGAAAACGATCTCGCAGGCGAGCTCGGCGTAAGCCGCTCCACCTTAAGAGAGGCAATAAAAATACTTACCACAAACGGCATCCTTGAAATAAGGCGAGGCAAGGGAACCTTTGTAACATCAAATACAATTATCAATTCAAACAACCTCAGCGATATTGCATCGGGACTTGACGATCTGTTTGAAATGAGGCTTATGTTCGAACCTGAATGTGCGTATTTAGCCGCAAAAAGAGCCACAGACGAGGAAATTGACACCATATGCTATTATGGTAATGAAATCGAAAAAAAGATTCTAAGCGGCGAGGACAGAACCTTTGAAGAACAGAAATTTCACGAGAGCATTGCAAATGCCACGCACAATTCGTTTGTGAAACAGTTTATGCCAATCATCTTCAATGCAATCAAAAAAGGCGTTGTTGTTCTTACAAAAGACAAAAATGTAAGTGACGATAATATGAATGATGACAGGCTGATAATGGAGTTCATCAAAAAACGTAACGCAGAGGGTGCAAGAACAGCGATGAAGCTGCACATCATACACGCAATTGAGGGCCTAAAAAAATAATAAAAATTTAATTTCATTTTACAGTTGACATTAGACATCACACAAGCTATAATATGAATTAACAAAAATACAAATGAGTAGTCATACAACTCATTTGAAATAAATTTATTGGAGGAAAACAAAATGGCAGAAGCTAAGATTTTCTATGAATCAGATTGTAATCTTGATGTTCTCTCAGGCAAGACCGTTGCTATCATCGGTTTCGGCTCACAGGGACACGCACACGCACTTAATCTTCACGAGAGCGGTGTTAATGTAATCGTTGGTCTTTATGAGGGTTCAAAATCATGGAAGCACGTTGAGGAGCTCAGTCTCACAGTTATGACAACCGCTGAGGCTACAAAAGCTGCTGATGTTATCATGATTCTCACACCGGATGAGAGACAGGCTGCTATCTATAAGAACGATGTTGAACCAAACCTCACTGAGGGTAAGGCTCTTGCATTCGCACACGGCTTTAACATTCACTTCAAGCAGATCGTACCTCCGTCAAACATTGACGTATTTATGATTGCGCCTAAGGCTCCGGGTCACACTGTACGTTCAGAGTACAAAGAGGGCAAGGGTACTCCTTGTCTGGTTGCTGTATATCAGGACGCTACAGGTCACTGCCTTGATACTGCTCTTGCTTACGGTGCAGGTATCGGCGGTGCTCGTGCAGCTATCCTTGAGACGACCTTCAAGACAGAGACAGAGACTGACCTCTTCGGTGAGCAGGCTGTTCTTTGCGGTGGTGTTACAGCTCTTATGAAGGCCGGCTTTGAAACACTTGTTGAGGCTGGTTACGACCCAAGAAATGCTTACTTTGAGTGTATCCACGAGATGAAGCTCATCGTTGACCTTATCTATTCAGGCGGTTTCTCAAAGATGAGATACTCAATCTCAAACACTGCTGAGTATGGTGATTATCAGATTGGTAAGAGAATTATCACTGAGGACACTAAGAAAGAGATGAAGAAGGTTCTTGAAGAGATTCAGGACGGTACATTCGCATCTGAGTTCATCACAGAGGCTAACAACGGTTGGGCTCACTTCAAGGCTAAGAGAGCTCTTGAGACTGAGCATCAGCTTGAGAAGGTTGGCGAAGGCATCCGTGCTATGTACAGCTGGAACGGCGAGGATAAGTACGCAGAGAAATAAGAATCATATAATATTTATTCGTAATTAACAGGCTGTCTCAGACTTTTGAAGTTCTGAGACAGCTCTTTTTATTTACTTTATTGGATAAAGATGATATAATCTAAGCAAAGAGGGTGACAAAAACGGTCAAGGATTTAACAAGCGGCAAGCCAGGTACCGTGCTTTGGAAATTTTCTATACCTTTATTAGGCAGCATAATATTTCAGCAGTTATACAATATCGCAGACAGCTTTGTAGCAGGAAAATTTATCGGCGACAATGCACTTGCGGCAGTAGGTAACGGATATGAGGTAACGCTGATTTATCTTGCTTTTGCATTTGGCTGCAATATCGGATGCAGCGTAGTTTTATCACAGCTTTTCGGTGCAAAGAGATACAGAGATTTAAAAACTGCAGTCAACACAAATTTCGTTGCCAGCGGTATTCTCTGCGTTATTCTTATGGCAATCGGTTTTATATTTATCAAACCCCTGCTGCATTTAATAAACACTCCATCCGATATTATGGACGATACGGTTTTATATCTCAATATTTACACAGGCGGACTGTTATTCCTGTTTTTCTATAACATTTCAACAGGAATTTTTTCAGCACTCGGTGATTCAAAAACACCATTTATTTTTTTAGCGGTTTCATCCACTGCAAATATAGGCGCAGATATTCTCTTTGTAACCAAATTTGATATGGGAATATCAGGTGTTGCGTGGGCAACCTTTATCTGTCAGGGCGTATCCTGTATTTTATCTGTTGCAGTCGTTTTCTCAAGACTGAGAAAAATAAAATGCGAAAAGCCGGATTTATTCTCCGTCCCTTTATTTAAGAAAATTACACGCATAGCTGTGCCAAGCATTTTACAGCAAGGCTTTGTTTCAGTAGGAAATATTGTTATTCAAAGTATTGTCAACAGCTTCGGCACATCTGTTATTGCCGGATATGCGGCTGCCGTTAAAATAAATAATTTTGCTGTTACCTGCTTTAATACGCTGGGGAATGCAATGTCTAACTACTGTGCACAGAATATGGGTGCAGGCAGAAAGGACAGAATCAAGCAGGGCTTTAAATCAGGAATCATTATGAGCAGCATTTTTGCACTGCTGTTTACTGCGGCGTTTGTTATATTCAGAAAACAGCTTATCGGATTATTTATGAATTCAAGCACAACGGACGCAATGGTTGTCGGAACAACTTTTCTGATTATTATTTCACCGTTCTTTGCGGTTGTTTCCGCAAAGCTCACCAGTGACGGCGTACTGCGCGGTACAGGTGCAATGAAATATTTTATGATTACTACCTTTACCGATTTACTGCTCAGAGTAGGATTGGCATTTATACTTTCTAAATTTTTCGGCTCAACCGGAATCTGGCTTGCATGGCCAATCGGCTGGACTGTTTCATCCATCCTGTCACTAGCATTTTACGGCAAAGGTGTATGGAAAAAATATAATATATAAGAGGAGAAGCTATGAACAAGGATATTGAAAAGATTTTAGTTACCGAAGAGGAATTGGTAGATATAACAAAAAAACTGGGAGAACAGATTACACGTGATTATGCAGGAAAAAAGCTGCTTATTGTTGGTGTGTTAAAAGGCTCAATCTACTTCTTAACCGACCTTTCAAGGCATATTGATTTACCATGCCAGATTGATTTTATTCAGGCATCAAGCTACGGCAGCAGCACGGTATCAAGCGGTGTAATCAAAATCACAAAGGACATCGCTGAAGATCTTACTGGCTTTGATGTTCTTCTTGTTGAAGATATACTTGATACAGGCAAAACGCTTAAGCATATACACGATATGCTTATCAAAAGGAATCCTGAGTCAATCGCGGTCATTACTCTGCTGGACAAGCCGTCAAGACGCGAGGCTGATATCCACGCTGACTATGTTGGTGTGGATGTACCGAATGCTTTTGTTGTGGGCTACGGTCTTGACTATGATCAGTTCTACAGAAATCTCCCTTATATAGGTATACTCAAAGAGGAAGTATATAAAAAATAATTGACATATCCTTTTATGATGATATACTATATGTGAAATAAATATCAGCGGTTTTCAGCAGTGCCGATTATGGTGTGCTGAAATGAAAAGGGAATCAGGTGAGAATCCTGAGCAACCGCCATTACCGTATTTGATGAAGCAATTACACAGGCCATTGGGAAACTGAGAAGGCGTAATCTGCATGTATATTTTTACTATATCATAAGTCGGGAGACCTGCCGTGAACATAAATTCAGCTTTTGGGCAAGTGGGAAAGCAATGGATTCGATTTATAGGTCCTACTATAACTATACCCCTGTCCGGATAACAGGGGTATTTTTTATGAAAAAATTTTCAGCGATATTGCTTTCCATTATAATGTGCATTACCTTTTTCGGATGCAGTGCAGATAAAA
Source organism: uncultured Oscillospiraceae bacterium (assembly GCA_900544515.1). Classification (GTDB taxonomy): domain Bacteria; phylum Bacillota; class Clostridia; order Oscillospirales; family Acutalibacteraceae; genus Eubacterium_R. Next base: position 9,952 of record UQVI01000006.1, read on the forward strand.
CAGAATTAAAAGATTCACAAATCACTGCTGTTCAGTCCACAATAACAGCAGAAACCACATCAGACACAAACAACAGTACATCCGTAATAAAAGCCCACGATACAACACAAAACAGTGAGTCAAGCAAAACCGATAAAAGCAGGTTAACAACAAAAAGTTCTGCAAGCACAAAGAACACTTCCGATTCAAAAACGACCAAAGCTTCTGCGAAAAATACTGAAAAAACATCGACAAGCAAAAACCCCGAAAAAAATAAATCTTCCACAGCACAGTCAACCACTAAAAAGACAACGACTACTACAAAAAAGCGGACGACTACCTCATCAACCATCACCTGCACTGTAACGGTTGAATGCAAAAGCATACTCAAAAATATGGATAAGCTTGCTGACGGACACGCACCATATGTTCCGTCTGACGGATATTTTATAAACAGCTGTACGGTTACACTGGATAACGGAAGCAGTGTATACGACGCAGTTCAGCTTGCCTGCAATAAACAGGGTGTGCATATGACCACTGTCAACAGCGGATACGGCAAATATGTTAAAGGCTTTAACAACATTGATGAAAAGGACTGCGGCAGCCAGAGCGGCTGGCTCTACTTTGTGAACGGAAGCTCACCTGCCAAAAGCTGCAGCAAATACAAGCTTTCAAACGGCGATAACGTTGTATTTTCATACACGTGCAAATAAATAATAAAATTTCAGGAGAACAAAAATGAAAAAAATCTTATCACTCATCACTGCAATTTGCATCATGCTTATGACAAGCGTTACAGCTTTTGCAGCAGAGGTAGCAAACTCAGAAAAGGTAAAGGCTCAAATTGACGGAGCAGCTGCCTACATCACCAAGGACGTACAGAGCTACGGCGTTGACCAGGCACTTGATTTCTGTATGATAGCAGATTCAGGGGCTGATGTATCAAAATATAAAGACGGATTTATCAAAGATGTAAAAAGCAATCTTGACGCAAACAAGGGAAAAATCGTTTCTGCATACGGCGAAAATTTAACAACATACGGTGCAGTAATCATTGCCTTAACCGCTTTGGATGAGGACATTTCGGATTTCTATGGATATGATATCGGTAAGGCTTTCCTTGCAATGGATCCTACCGCAGAGCCTGTATCACTCAACTACTACAGAATCATCACACAGGGTGCATTCTATTGCGATCATTCAGATGAATTTCTAACAAAGGTATGCGACACATATATTGCAAACCACTACACTATGGGAAAGGGTGTTGATTACTACGGATACTCCTGCGACAACACTGCATATTTTATTGATGCTGTTTCCTATGGATACTATGCAACAGATAAGTACGAGGATATCCTCAAGGACGCTATGGCAGTTCTTGACACATACAAGGTTGACGGCGGCTACTGCTTTAATCCGGAATACGGCAAGGAGCCGAACGCGGACTCAACCGCCCTTGCACTTATGGCACACAGTGCGTATATTGCAGACACAGGTAATCTTGACAAGCACTATGAAACCGTAAACGGCATTTATGCTGACCTTTGTAAATTTGAGGGATCAGGCACAGGTATTTTCACCTATGACGGTGATGACAGCATATACACAACAAAAGAAGCACTGATTGCACTTTCCTATTATTATTGGGATGTGGTATTCCAGGAAATGCCTGATGATGAAACACCGACTGACGACGGCGAAACCACAACAGCAATTACTTCAGAGCCAACAACTGCTAAACAAAAAACAACTGTTTCAGCTGCAAACACATCAAAAAAATCACCTGCAACAGGTAGCAATGCAGCTGCTGTTTCAGCGGCAGCTGCACTCATTGCAGCAACCGGTATGTTAGCTGTTCTTAAGAAAAAAGAAAAGTAATATACATATATAAAATAAAACCGGATATGTTATCAAGTTAACATATCCGGGTTTTTATTTATGAACTTATTTTTTTGCCATTCTTTCAATCCTTTTATCATCAAAGATATTTGTAAGCCCTTCCCACATAAGCTGTCTGCGTTCAAACCAAAGGACACCTAACTTTCCTTTTATGTAATCCGGATTCGCTGTATTCAAAGAAGAATAGCCTATATCATTTTTGCTGAGGAATTGATAATAAAAATCGAGCTTTTGAGAAAAGCTGTCCCAGCCGCAGCTTCCGTTCCAGCCTGTTTCACTCATACAGCCTGTACGCGGAAAGCTCATCTCGTCAGCCTTTTTCATATCGGGAACAAATTCTGTCCAAAGTGTTGCCTCCACTCCCAGACAATTACCGCTGAAAGGCTGATGATTTGCAGTATCCTTAAGACTAATATAGCCGTATGGCAAATCAATATAATATGCCTTTGTTGATGTATCAATAAAGGGTCTGTCCCCTGTTTCCATTTCGCCGCATTTTGTAAAGCCGAGATCTGTGTCAATACAGGAATCATCTTCCAATTCCCAGCTCCACATAAACACCTGCTTATTATGAGCCTTGCAGTAATCTTTAATCTGATTCATAAACCAGAACTGAAGTTCATCACTGTTCTTTAGTCCCAGTTCCTTACGCTTAGTCTGACAGTGAGAGCACAAATCCCATCTGTGCTTAGGTACCTCGTCACCACCGATATGATAATATTCATCCGGAAACAGTTCAAAAAACTCATCAAGCACGTTATGAACAAATTTTATTGTTTCTGCTTTGCCGACGCAAAGTACATCGTGCTTAACGCCCCAGTGATCAGCAACAGGCAATTTACGCGGAAAGCAGGTCAGCTCTTTATAAGCTGCAATGGCGGCTCTGCAATGTCCCGGAATATCAAATTCCGGCATCACCTTTATGCCAAAAGCGTGTGCATAATCCACAATCTCTTTTATATCCTTCTTTGTATAAAATCCTCCGTGAGGCGTATGATTAAAATTCGTTCTTTTTCTTTCTGACCCTATCTGTGTCAGAAGAGGATAAGCATCCATTTCCACACGCCAGCCCTGATCCTCTGTCAGATGAAAATGCAGCACATTAAGCTTATGGATAACCATTCGCTTAATAATCTTTTTCACATCTGATACCGGAAAGAAATATCTTCCCACATCAAGCATAAATCCGCGTATCTTATATGCCGGTTTGTCAGAAATTTTCAGTTTAGGAACACTACCGCCACACTGAAAGATAATCTGTTTAAGAGTCTGGAGTGCATAAAGCTGCCCTGATACAGAGGACGCCCTGATGACAATCTCATCATCAATAACAAGGCTGTATTCCTCTTCGTCAAGAGATTCATCAGATTCAAAAATAATATTCTCTTCCCCCTCAGGCATATTGCAGAATGACAGAAAATCCTCAATTGCTTCCTGACTCAGAAGATTTTCACCCAAAGAGATATGGCTGATATTCATTTTTGTATTTTCTGCCACATCCATTACCTGTGGCTGCGGTATAAGCTTAAGCATAAAATCACCCTCTTCAGTTTAACATAAAGTATCAGGATTAGCAATCGTTGCATCTTGCATTTATCTTACTATTGTGATATAATAATACTACTATTTTTGGGAGGTACATAATTATGAAAAAAGTAAAAGCATTAGGCGCAGTTCTTGTTTGCATTTGCCTTATCGCAAGTATGTTTGCAGGCTGCTCAAAAATATCATTCGAGGGCAAATGGATTTCAACTCTTGATTTATCCGACACACTGAATGCAGAGCTCGATATGTCTAAGGATACAGACGGAAAATACTTCGGTGAATTCAAGGAATCAATTTCGCTTGATATGATTTATACATTCGACAGTGACAATGCATATGTTGTTTCCGTTGATGAAGAAAAGTTCAAGACTGATTTCAACGCTTATATGGAAAAGTACATCGACTATATGGTTGAAGGCACATATAAATATGCAGAGGATCAGGGAATGAACCGTGAGCAGTTTGATGAACTTTACAAGCAGCAGGAAGGAACTACTGTACGTGAAGGCATGCTCAAGGAAGTTGACGCTGATGCTATGGTTAAGGAAATTGTTTCAGGCTTTGTAACAAATGAAAAGCAGCCGCTTCTTATTGAAGACGGTAAATTCTATGAGACTGATGATCAGGGCAATAAGAAGAGCTATGAAACCTTTACCCTTGAAGGTGACACTCTTACGATTAACGGTCAGTTTGATCTTGAAGATAAGCCTATGGAGGATGAATATGGCATCTATCCTTTAGTTTTAACAAAACAGGCATAATGAAAATTTCATAGTTTAATGCAATAAAACGTCAGGAAGGAAATTTCCTTCCCGGCGTTTTTTATTTACAATTTTGTATATTGAAATAAATTCAAGGGTATGTTACTATCAAAATATATGGAGGTTAAGCTTATGAAATACAGCTTCAATTTTATATACAGTGCAAACGGCACTTTAAAAAGCACAGGCAATACAGACAACTCTGATTTTTCAGTTGAAATAAAAGAAAATGATAATATAACCGAACTTACAGTTAAGCCGAATACTGAAATTCAGTTTACAAAATTTGCAATGAAAATCCCTTACAGATTCAACAGTGCACAGCGTATTTTTACAAACGGATATCAGAGCTGGACCGTATCAAAGGAATATTCACCAAATGATAAAATGGATGAATTCTCTCCTCGTGTAATGGGCATTGAAAAGAAAAGGTTCAATCCCTTAGGAATCTGGGGCGCAGGAGATCTGACCTTTCATCCATATCCTGAAAAACCCGGAATATTTTACGGCTACTCATATGGATATGTAAGAAACGGAAATGAACTTTTCCTGCTTGGCTCCTTAAGCGAACGGACAGGGTATACTATAATTACCTTTGATTCAGCAGCTGACTGTATCACAATTGAAAAAGACCTTGAAGGTGTAAAAATCAAAGATGATATGCTCGTTCTGTCTCTCGCTATGCTGAACGGAGATTATAACAGTGTATTTGATGAATATTTCAGACTTATGAACATACCAAAGCCGAGAGTGAACAGACAGTGCGGCTACACCACCTGGTACAACTACTATACAAGTGTTACTGAAGATATCGTTATGAACGACCTTAACGCAATATCTGAGCTGGGTACAAAGATTGATATTTTCCAGATTGATGACGGCTATGAGCGTACAGTCGGCGACTGGCTTGAAACAGATAAAAGAAAATTCCCAAATGGAATGAAGGTAATTGCTGACAGTATTCACAAAAAGAATATGCTTGCAGGTCTCTGGCTTGCGCCCTTTGCGGTTACCCCTAAATCACATATATACAAAAAGCACAAGGAGTGGCTCGTACGTGACGAAAAGGGCAGAAGCCACTTTGCTTCACATAACTGGGGCGGATTTTATGCCCTTGATATTTACAATAAAAAGGTAAGAGCTTATATCAGAAAGGTATTTGATACCGTTCTGAACGACTGGGGCTATGATATGGTTAAGCTTGATTTCCTTTATGCCTGCTCCATTATTCCGATTCACGGTAAAAGTCGCGGTGAAATTATGTGCGATGCGATGGATTTTCTCCGTGAATGCTGCGGTGACAAGATTATTCTCGGCTGCGGTGTACCCCTTGCCCCTGCTTTCGGCAAGGTAGATTTCTGCCGCATTGGTGCTGATGTAGGACTTTGCTGGGAAAACAAAGCATTTTCACGAGAGGATGTTTCAACCCAGCACACACTTATGAACACCATATTCCGCCGTCATCTTGACGGCAGGGCTTTTTTGAATGATCCCGATGTATTCTTACTGCGTGACAATAATATAAAAATGCCAATAAATAAAAGGGAAATTGTTGCACAGGTTAACAGTCTTTGCGGAAATCTGCTATTTGTCTCAGACGATGTATCAAAGTACAACAAACAGCAGAAGCGGATATTTATTGATACGGTCACAAACCCAAAGGCTGAGATAAAAAATGCTGAATTTATAAAAGACAGAATTATAAAAATTGACTATTCTTTAAACACTAGAACTGACAGCCTGACATTTGACCTTTCCACAGGCGAAAGACTGTAGTCTATTCATTGACCAATCTATTGAAAGCTTTCAAAACCTATGATATAATAGTAATTTGAAAGGATGCAGATATATGAAAATTTCCACAAAGGGCCGTTATGCGCTGCGACTTATGCTTGATTTAGCTGAACACCAGGAGGACGGTTTTATCGCGCTTAAAGATATTGCACAGAGACAGGATATTTCAAAAAAATATTTGGAGCAGATTGTACCTCTTCTGAATAAGTCAGGCGTTCTCAGAACAACACGCGGTTATCAGGGTGGTTATCAGCTTGCTAAAAAGCCTGAGGAATGCACTGTAGGTGATATCCTTCGTATAACAGAGGGAAGTCTTGCACCTGTTGCATGCCTTGACAGTCCGCAGAATTTATGTAATAAGGCTGACAGCTGTATGACTCTCGGTGTCTGGAAAGGGCTTGACAAGGTTATAAATGAATATCTTGACTCAATCACATTAAGAAATATTTTAGATCAATACCGCACTGCAGCAAGTGACGAGTATTATATTTAAGCAAGTGAGATAAAAATATGCCAAATCAATTCACAAGAACGGAGATGCTTTTAGGAAGTGAAGCCGTTCATAAATTAAAACAGTGCAGAATTGCTGTTTTCGGTATCGGCGGTGTGGGCGGATACACGGTTGAAGCACTGGCACGTTCAGGGGTAGGCACTCTTGATTTAATTGATAACGACACAGTATCTCTCACAAATATCAACAGACAGATTATTGCACTTCACAGCACTGTTGGTATGAATAAAACGGAGGCTGCAAAAAAGCGGCTGCTTGATATCAATCCGAATATAAAAATAAATACGTATAATACCTTTTTTACACCTGAAAATTCCGGAGAATTTAACTTTTCACAATACGATTATATTGTTGATGCAATTGATACTGTATCAGGCAAAATCGAGTTGGCTGTACAGGCTGATAAAGCAAATGTCCCTATAATCAGTTCAATGGGCGCAGGCAACAAGCTCGACCCTACACGGTTTGAGGTCTCGGATATTTACAAAACCTCCGTCTGCCCTCTTGCAAGGGTAATGCGCAGAGAACTGAAAAAAAGAAATATCAGAAAGCTAAAGGTTGTATATTCAAAGGAAGAGGCACTTTCACCAAAATGTGAAAGCGATGAGGATTCCGGTATGAAAAGACAGACTCCTGCAAGCATAGCTTATGTCCCGTCGGTAGTCGGACTGATTATTGCAGGAGAGGTTATAAATGATATTACAAGTCAACAGACATCTTAGGAGATAACTATGAAAAGAATTTTAACTTACGGCACATTCGACCTTTTACATTACGGACATATCAGATTGCTTAAAAGAGCAAGGGCAATGGGCGATTATCTTGTTGTTGCTCTTTCAACTGATGAGTTCAATGCAGGCAAAGGCAAGAAAGCATATCACACATATGAAACAAGAAAAAAAATGCTTGAAGCAATAAGATATGTTGACCTTGTTATCCCTGAAAACTGCTGGGAGCAAAAAATAGATGATATAAAGGAATACCATATTGACACAGTTGTTATGGGCGGTGACTGGAAAGGCAGTGATAAATTTGATTACCTCAAGGATTACTGCGAGTTGGTTTTCCTTGACAGAACACCCGGAGTTTCCACAACAATGATAAAAAAAGACTTGGGTCTTAAGGAAGCAATTAACGGAATTGACCAGCTCCCTGATGAAAAATAATTCAGAGAAAAAAACAAAAAACACTTGCAGCTTTTGTCTGCAAGTGTTTTTCTTTTTCATAATGATTAGTCGTTAGGGATAAACTTTTTGTGAACTGCTGAAACAGCTCTGTCAGCATCCTCAGCGTCAATGATTACGGAAATCTTGATTTCTGATGTGGAAATCATCTGGATATTGATGTTTGTTTCATAAAGTGCCTCAAACATCTTTGAAGCTGTACCAGGATGTGATTCCATACCTGCACCTACAATAGAAACCTTTGAAACCTCTGTATTACATACAATTTTGCAATCGCTGAGCATATCCTCAAGAAGCTCAACAGCAAGAGGACCGTTCTCCTTGCTTACACTGAAAACAATATCCTTTGTACCGTCTCTGCCGAAAGACTGAAGAATAATATCAACGTTTATATTCTTTGCTGAAAGCTTTGAGAAAATTTTGAACGCGATACCCGGAGTATCCTGTAAATTTAAGATTGAAACAAGTGCAACGTCATTATCCTTTGTTACACCTCGAATTAACATTTTTTCCATTTTTGCTGCCTCCTTAACAATAGTACCTGGTATTGGATTCAGTGAAGAAAGAACCTCAAGCTCCACTGAATATTTCTTTGCCATTTCAACTGAACGGTTATTAAGAACCTGCGCACCAAGTGTGGCAAGCTCAAGCATCTCGTCATAAGTAATGTCCTTAAGCTTTTTAGCACCCTCAACCTTTCTTGGGTCTGCGGTGTAAACGCCCTCAACATCCGTAAATATCTGACATTTATCAGCTTTAAGAGCTGCGGCAATTGCAACTGCCGATGTGTCTGAACCGCCTCTGCCTAAGGTTGTAAGGTCATCATATCTGTTAATACCCTGAAATCCTGCAACAACAACAATATTGTGCTTTGCAATTTCAGCCTGTAATCTGTTAGGCTTGATGTTTTTGATTCTTGCCTGTGAGTGAATGGAATTTGTGTTGAAGCCTGCCTGCCAGCCTAAAAGACTGATTACAGGGAAACCAAGCTTTTCAATTGCCATAGCAAGAAGTGAAATTGAAATCTGCTCACCTGCAGTAAGAAGCTGATCCATTTCCCTCTTATGAGCATTAGGGTTAATTTCATTTGCTTTAGCAATAAGATCATCCGTTGTGTCACCCTGAGCTGATACAACTACAACTACATCGTTACCCTGCTTATAGGTATCTGTAACGATTTTTGCAACATTCATCACTCTCTGAGCGTCCGCCACTGATGAACCGCCGAACTTCTGAACAATAAGTCCCATAGTTCAAATCCTCCTTTTGTTATATTAATAGTTTGTAACTTTGATAATATTGATTACGTCAAGAGTGCTGAGCTTTTCAGTCAGCTCATTTTCAGTCATCACATCTGTAATAAATGCAACCTCATCAGACGGCTGACCCTTTCTTGAAAGGTACTTAACCTCTGAGAATGCGCTGTTGACCTTATTGCAGTCTGACTTTGCACGAACATAGAAAGGCATTTTAATCGTGCTCTTGTAATCAACAACATAATCCTCGTCGCCGGCACCCCAGCCGAAAATCTTCTTTCTCTCTGTATGCTTAGCACAGTCAATAATATCTGCAACAACTGCTGAAGCTGTCGGCAGTTTACCTGCACCCGGTCCATAGAAGCAAACATCACCGACTGCATCGCCGCGAACAAGAACCGCATTGAAAACATCCTTAACTGATGCAAGCTGCGAGCCGTTATAAACAACTGCCGGACTTACGAAAGCAGCAATCTGATCCTCATTGATATATTTAATCTGTCCTAAAAGCTTGATAACTCCGCCTGCTGAATTGATGTATGAAACATCCTCAAGCGTAATATTTGAAATACCCTCAGTCTCAACCTGTGACGGATAAACATGCTTACCGAATGCCAGTGAAGCAAGAATACAAACCTTGCGGCATGCATCGTGACCCTCAACATCGGCAGTAGGATCCTTTTCAGCATATCCCTTATCCTGAGCAATCTTAAGTGCATCGGCAAAGGACATACCCTCTTCAATCATCATTGTAAGAATAAAGTTTGTTGTACCGTTGAGAATACCTGCAATACCCTCAATGTGATTGGCAGCAAGACACTGTGTAAGTGGTCTGATAATCGGGATACCGCCGCCTACAGAAGCCTCAAACAAATAGTTTGCACCGCTTTCCTCAGCAGCCTGTAAAAGCTCAAGACCCTTCTGAGCAACAAGCTCCTTGTTTGAAGTAACAACGCTCTTACCTGCCTTGAGGAGTTTCATTGTAAAATCAAAGGCAGGATTCACACCGCCCATTGTTTCAGCAACGATTTTAACCTCAGGGTCATTAAGAATATCGTTGAAATCCTTTGTGAACAAATCCTTGTGAGGATCCTCAGGAAAATCACGCAAATCCAATATGTGCGCTACCTCAAGTGTATTCCCGCCTGTTTTTTTAGGAATTGAATCACTATGCGCTTCAATAACCTCAACTACACCGGAACCTACTGTTCCGTATCCCATAACAGCAACTTTCATTTGTTAACCTCCTGATATAATTTAACATTTCGGCACACAATAAAAATAATATTTTCTGTTAAAATTATTTGTGCTCGCCGAAATGAACCGAATTGACACCTTTAATACTTTTTATATTTTCAATCAGCACCTGTGCAGTAACCGTCATATCCGTTGCTCTCACCGTTACCGATACATCTGCAACCGAGTTGACAGGAACACTCTGACTGACAGAAAGAATATTTGCACCTGCTTTGTAAAGCTCATTCATAAGTGCAGACAGTACACCTGCATTATCCTTCAGCTTAGCATTGATTGTAAGCGTTTCATCATTACTGTCTGTGCTGTATTCAAAAATAGAGTCCTTGTATTTATAGTATGCACTTCTTGAAATACCTGCCATTTTTACAGCCTGCGATGTGCTGGACGCTTCACCGCTTGCAAGATAATTTTTTGCCTCAATAACTTTAGCATAGACAGGCGGAAGGATACTTGCATTTACAAGATAATAATTTACTTTTTCCATTAATTCGTCCTCCGCACGTGGACAATTGTTTTACTGTGAAACACACTTGTAATATATTAGCAGAAAAAAGAAAAAGTATCAAGACCTAATTAAAAAAAATTTAACAATATTTATTATATTTCCCCTTGATAATTAAATATAGTTGAACTATTATATTAATTAGCTAGTATAAAAAGGAAGTTAAAATATGTCAGACAAGATAAAAAAAAGAAGAGACGCCATTATTAACGTTGCCTTTTTGGCAATGGTTCTCGGTTTAATATTTGTATTTTTTAAATACTGCTTTGGTATTGCGGCACCATTTCTGCTTTCATTTTTCTTTGCCGTTCTTCTTCAAAGACCGTTAAGATGGCTTGACAAAAAAACAAAAAACAAATGCCATACGCTCTGGTCGCTTTTACTCGTTCTGCTTTCAATACTGATTATTGTCGGTCCGTTAATTATCATACTGTCACTTATAGGACGTGAAATAGGGAATTTCGTATCATACCTGACTGATCAGCTTAATGATTTGCCTTCCTTTCTCGCCACGCTTGAAAAGGAAATACTCAGCCTTATCAAGTTCCTGCCTGACAGCATTTACACCTCTGCAGCGGATTATGTATCAGACCTCTTTAGTAAAATGATTAACAACTTTGATTTAAGTGCACTCGGCATTGATATGAAATCCGTTACAAACGGACTGACAACAGGTGTCAGCGGAATTTACGGAGTTGTAAAGAATATTCCGTCCGTTCTCATTGGTATCGTAATCGGAGTCGTTGCCTGGATATTCTTCACTAAGGATTATAATTATATCGTTCATTTCATCAAGCTTCAGCTCCCTGATAACAAAAAGAATATTTTAAGTGAGATTAAGCAGATTTTTTCAAAAACAGTTTTAAAAATGATAAGAGCATATGGTATTATTATGCTTATTACCTTCTGCGAGCTGTTTCTCGGCTTGTCAATCCTGAACTGGATTGGCATTATGGACAACAGCTATGTTGTTATGATAGCAATTGCAATAGCCATATTTGATATTTTACCGGTTGCAGGCTCAGGCGGAATTCTTATTCCGTGGGCTGCTATAAGCTTAATTCTTGGCGAATATCCGGCAGCAATAGGACTTATTGTTGTTTACGCGGTCATTACTGTTATCCGCCAGTATATTGAGCCAAAAATCGTCGGCTCCTCTCTTGGTGTTCATCCGCTCGTAACTCTTGCCGGCTTATATTTCGGTCTCAAGCTGTTCGGATTTATGGGTATGTTCATCGTGCCTCTGGCAGTTATGACTCTAAAAGCATTCAATGATGCCGGCAGAATTCATCTGTTCAATTCACCGGAAAGAAACTGATAAAAAATATATAACAAAGAGCTGTTCCGAATCATTCGGAACAGCTCTTATCTTTTTGAGATATAGTTTGGTAAACTGAATAGCAATAGGTGTGCATTTCTTTCTCTTGGCATACTTGCGTATGCCAAGAGAAAAAATGTGCAGATATATCGATTTTTTGCATCCTCAGGCTGTTGTTCTTCAGTTCATCAAACTATAATTTTATAAGCCTGTGTTTTCAGCAATATACTTACGAGCCTTTACTGCATACGCAAAAGGATTTGCTTTTGCAGGGTCTTGCTCAGCCTCAACAACTACCCAGCCCTCATAATCATTTTCAGCAAGAATATCAAAAATAGGCTTAAAATCAACATCACCGTCACCCGGCACTGTGAATACACCTGCTCTTACTGCATCAAGAAAGGACATATGTTCAGGCACAACCTGATTATTATAAACATCAAGTCTTACATCCTTAAGGTGAACGTGCTTAACTCTGTTAATATACTTCTTAAGCACAGGAACAGGGTCAATGCCTGCAAAGGTAAGGTGACCTGAATCGAAAAGGAGATAAACAAGCTCAGGGTCAGTAAGCCCCATAAGCTTATCAATTTCCTCAACTGTCTGAACACCTGTACCCATATGATGATGAACAGTAAAATACATACCCTTTGACTTGGCGTATGCACCCATTTCGTTAAAGCCTTTGGCAACGATTTCCCACTCTTCATCTGTATAATATGGCTTTTCATCCAGGATTGACTTGTCAAGACATCCCTGAATAGAATTACCCTGCTCAGATGCGCCGATAACCTTTGCACCTAATTTATAAAGCTTATCGCAATGCGCCTTAAAAGCCTCTATTGTCTCCTCATAAGGCTTTGAGGTTAAGAAAGAAGAGAACCATGCGTTACAAATCTGAAGTCCTCTGATATCGAGATATGGCTTTAAAACATCAGGGTCGGCAGGATATTTGTTGCCGATTTCTGAACCCTTAAAGCCTGCAAGTGCCATTTCACTTATGCACTGCTCAAATGTATTTTCAGCACCCAGATCAGGCATATCATCATTCGTCCAGCCGATTGGTGCAATAGCAAGTTTTACTTTGTTTGGATCAAGCATTTTGTTGTTACCTTTCAAATTTAGTAATTCATTATGGGACGTCGAGGACGCCGTCCCCTACAAAACTTTACAAAAACAAATATAAATTTAATAATCAAAAGTCTGTTTAATATGCGCCTGCATATCCTCATAGGCTGCAGCAACGGTTTCAGACTCAGATACCTCAGCTACACCGACTCTCCACCAGGACTCAAAGCCGGGTGTCATTGTCTTAGGAAGCACCTTGATATCAAAGAGACAGGAAACGGTCTGCTTCTTAGCATCCTCAAGTGCAGCACGAAGCTCGTCTGATGTGCGGCAGGTATATGATTTTGCACCATAGCCCTCTGCAATCTTTGCAAAGTCAGGGTCAATTTCAGCACCGTCAAGCATACCTGTTACCGGATTTCTTGCACGGAATACTGTACCAAAGGTATCTGTGCCCTGATTATTCTGCAGATTTTCAATACAGCCCCAGCCCATATTATCGAAGAGACAAACATTAATCTTAAGTCCTTCCTGAAGAGCTGTGTAAAGCTCGCTGTGACCCATAAGGAATGAGCCGTCACCGCAGAAGGTGTAAACCTCAGACTCAGGCTTTGCAAGCTTGGCACCGAGAGCACCGTTAACCTCGTAACCCATATTAGAATAACCGTATTCCATATGGTATGTGCCTCTGTCCTTTGGTCTGAAAAGTCTCTGCATATCGCCGGGAAGAGAGCCTGCTGAACCGAGTGCAATGGCATCATCGTCCATAAACTCATTGATGATACCAAGTGCAAGAGTCTGATTCAAACCACCCTCCAGCTCAGTTGAATAATACTTATCCACAATGGCATCCCACTCAGCCTTAGCGTCAGCAATCTCATTTTTATAAGCTGATTTATAACCATCACAGGAATCAATAAGAGCTGTCAGTGTTTCTCTTGCATCGGCAATCACTGCCTCTGCATCCATTTTGAACGCATCGAATGGGCAGATATTGATACCGAGCACCTTTCTGTTTTCATTGAAAAGCCATTTTGAAGATGTAGTAAAATCTGAAAAACGGGTACCCACACCGATAACCAGGTCAGCATCCTTAGCAATAACGTTGGCAGCCTTGCCGCCTGTTACGCCGATACCGCCTAAGTTAAGCGGATGCTTCCAGTCAATAATGCCCTTACCTGCCTGTGTTTCGCCGATAGGGATATTGTACTTTTCGGCAAATTTCTGCAATTCCTTTTCAGCCTCGCTGTATCTTACACCGCCGCCGCAAACGATGATCGGTTTCTTTGCGGATTTGATAAGTTCGGTTGCTCTTTCAAGCTGTGATGCGGAAACAGGACGTCTGTCCAGATGCCATACACGCTTTGCAAGGAAATGCTCTGGATAATCATATGCCTCGCCCTCAACATCCTGCGGCATTGCAAGGCAGACCGCACCTGTATCAGCAGGGTCTGTAAGAACGCGCATTGCATTGAGACAAGCGGTCATAAGCTGTTCAGGTCTGTTAATTCTGTCAAAATAGTGGCATACTCCTTTAAAGGCATCTGTTACAGTTCTGCCGTAGTTATCAAAGAACTCAGCCTGCTGCAAAACAGGATCAGGCTGACGGCAGGCAAATGTATCACCCGGAAGAACAAGCAGCGGAATTCTGTTGGCTGTTGCACAGCCGCAGGCAGTTACCATATTTGTAGCACCGGGACCGATTGAAGAAACGCAGGGAATAATTGCCTTTCTGTCCATCTGCTTGGCATATGCCATAGCAGCAAGCGCCATATTCTGCTCATTTTTACCCTGATAGAATTTCAGGTTATGTCCGCCCTGCTCAAGAGCCTGACCGACACCGACAACACAGCCGTGACCGAAAATGCCGAAAATACCGTTTACAAATTTGGTTTCAACGCCGTCACATTCAATATACTGATTGTCAAGGAACTTAACAAGTGCCTGTGACATTGTAAGTCTTGTACGTTTCATAAGTTAACCCTCGATTTCTGAAAGCTTAACAGGTCTGTTTTCCTTAACGGAAAGCTTAGCTGCAAGACCGAGACGAAGAGCCTCAAGACCGTCATATACAGTGGTCTGTGTCTCCTTATCATTGATAACACAGTCAATGAACTCTGTCATCTCATCTGTAAAGGACTGCATATATCTTTCAAGGAAGAAATAAAGCGGCTTGTCAGTTGTGGCACCATTTTCGTCCATAAACTCAACGTGGGTAGGTGTATCGTTGGCAGCACTTGCCTGACCCTTCTTTCCGAATACCTCAAGTCTCTGGTCATAGCCATAAGCAGCCTTACGGCAGTTATCAATAACACCGATTGCACCACTCTTAAATTTGAGGGCAACAAGTGCAGTATCAACGTCACCTGCCTCACCGATTGCAGGGTCAACGGTTACAGCAGCATTTGCATAAACCTCTTCAACCTCACCGCCGATGAAACGAGCCATATCAAAATCATGAACAGTCATATCAAGGAAGATACCGCCTGATACCTTAACATATGCTATTGGAGGCGGCTCAGGGTCACGTGATGTGATTTTGATTGTCTGAAGCTCGCCGATTTTGCCCTCGTTTGCAAGATTCTTTATCTGTGCAAAATTGTGGTCATAACGGCGGTTAAAGCCGATCTGAAGCTTAACACCTGCCTCATCAACGGCAGCAATAACAGCCTTGATTTTTTCAACAGTCAAATCAACAGGCTTTTCGCAGAAAATGTGCTTGCCTGCCTTAGCAGCCTCGATTGCAATATCTGCATGCGTATCTGTTGAGGAACAGATAAGGACTGCCGTAATCTCAGGATTATTTAAAATCTCGTGATAATCCTCATAATAATTTGGTATACCAAGCTCGCCTGCAACCTTCTTTGCGCCTTCAACATAAATATCAGAAATAGCAACGATTTCTGCCTGCGGAATATGGTATGTAATCGACTTTGCGTGTACCTGACCGATACGTCCGGCACCAATGATGCCAACCTTAAGTTTTTCCATAACATTTACCTCTCAAAAATAATCTTAAGGTACTGCGCTAAAGCAGCACTCTATCGCTTAAATGATAACATAACAAATTCTATAATTCAATAATATCTGTCTCTTATACACATCTGACGCTGCCGACGACTAGTCGAGTGTA
>UQVI01000007.1 GCA_900544515.1 uncultured Oscillospiraceae bacterium
AGATTCGCCTTAGTCTCGTGGGCTCGGAGATGTGTATAAGAGACAGTATCAGTACTACCTGGAAAGAAAAATTGATGCAGCAAAAATATATCTTGTGCACACCAATATGAGTATCGGTGATATTGCAAAAGTTCTGCACTATGCTGATCAGCAGTATTTTTCATCAAGCTTTAAAAGTGCAGTAGGCTGTTCACCGCTTGAATTCAGAAAAAGAATCAGGAAATAGACTTTTGTCAATTATTGTGATAATACTAACATTGTCTGTGATATATCCTGTTTAAAACGGTTATCAAAAGATGTATATTAATAGAGAAAGGAGCTGGAAATATGACAGAATCATTTTCCTTTTTTCTTGTAACGGATACTCATTATTATGACAGCTCGTTCAAAAGCACGGGCAAGGCATATGAGGAAAGAAGCCGTACGGATCAGAAATGTGTTGCTGAAACACCTGCAATTGTTGATGCAGGCTTTGAACAGATAGCACAGAACAAAGATACGGATGTTATTCTTATTCCCGGTGATTTGGTTTATCGCGGTGAGTATCAGAGCCATATTGGCTTCAGAGAAAGGCTGTATAAGCTTGCTGAGCAGGGGAAAAGAATTTATATTATTACAGCACGTCACGATTATTGTGAGGATGGTGAGCCTGCTGAATTTGACGGAGATCAGATAATACCTGTTAAGGGTATGCCGAGAGAAGAGCTGAGAGACTTTTACAAGGACTTTGGCTTTGACAGTGCAATCAGTGAGCATAAGGAAAGTATGAGCTATGTTGCACAAATTGCTGATGGAATCAGGCTGCTTGCACTGAATTGTGACGGTGACTGCAAGGATTTCAAAGGAATCTGGGAAAGCCAGATGCAGTGGGCACTGGAGCAGATTAAAGAGGCTCATGAAAGCGGCAATTACATATTTGCAATGACACATTATCCGCTTTTACCGTTCTCAGCGATTATGAATCTGATCGGTGATGCAAAGCTTACTGACTGGGAAACAGTTGCCACAACGCTTGCAGATGCAGGACTTGATCTGATTTTTACAGGACATATGCATGCTCAGGCTGTGACTGATTATACGACAAAGAAGGGGAACACCATTACGGATGTTCAGACCGGCTGTTTTGTTGGTTGTCCTTGTGCTTACAGAAAGATCACATTTGAACCTAATAATACTATAGATATTAAATCATATACAATTGATGATTTTGATTATGATAAACAGGGCAAAACTGCAAGTGAGTATTTCCGATGGCGTTTTGACAGAATGATTAACTGGAAAATGGATGAAATACTCCCTGCACCTGCCAAGAAAATTCTTGACAAATTCACACTGAAAAAGCTCGGCAGATTGCTTTGCTTTAAGGTTGATAAAAGTATTGAAAATAGGCTGGCAAAAGATGTGGGAATTGAACTTGTTCGTAATATATTTGTAGGCGACGAGCCGCATGTTAAGGGCACACCTATGTATGAAGCAATGGAAAAGCTGCTTAAAAGGCTGCATTTTGTTACTCATATAATTGAGAAAAAGATGGGAAGCAAAAATCCGGTGCTTGCAGATATAGATACCTTTGTTCTTTCAATGATAGGGGATGAAGAGCAAAGGGATTATAATACAGTTTTAAATATAAACTGGAAAATGAACTGATAAAAAGGGGTAAAAATTTATGTCAGAAAAAGTTTTAACACAGCCTGGATCACAGGAAAAAAAGTTTATTAAGCCGGGTGAATTCATTGCGTATCTGGTAGCAGTATTTTTCTACACCAATATGACAGGTATGGTTGGTTCATACCGCAGTGCTTATTTGGTTGATGTACTTCGAATTAATGAGAATCAAGCATCTTTATTCAATGTTTTAACCAGTATTATTCCGTTTATTCTTAATTTCTTTATTGCGATGTACATTGACGGGCGTTCAGTTGGTAAAAAAGGAAAGTTCAGACCGCTTGTTCTGCTTGCAGCAATACCGCTTGGTATTTTGCTTCTGCTCAGTTTCTGGGTACCAAAGGGTTTAACAGGCACAATTCTTATGATTTATCTTGTAACCGTTGCAATCGGCTGGGCAATAGCCACTAATTTTGGTAATCAGATTAACAGTATGGCTGCAGTTCTGACACCTAACCTTAAAGAGCGTGACACCGTAATGTCCTTCAGAGGTATTGTTTCTGCTGTAGGTAACTCTGCTCCACTTGTAATTGTTCTTGTTATTGCAATTTTTGTTAAGGATGCAAGCACACAGTATATTATCGGTGCTGCTCTTTGTGGTGTAGTTGGTATTTTAACCATGCTCTTTGGTATAAAGATGACAAGAGAGCGTATTGCTTATGATAATGAAAAGAAGAATCCGCTTGAAGGATTTGCTGAAATTATCAAGAATAAGTATGCCTGGACAATTATAATATCAGAATTCTTAAAAAGTTTCAGAAGTATTGCTACATTTATGGGTGTGTTCCTTGCTGCGGCACTTCTTGGCAGCTCAAGCAAGTTCCTGCTTTTTGGCCTGCCGACAGGTATCGGCACAGCAGTCGGCATGCTTGTTATCAATTTCCTTCTCAAAAAATTCAATTCGAAGGTTCTTTATATTGCAAGCGGTATTTATTCAGTTATTATTAATGCTGCAGCATTTGCTGTTGGTTATATTTATTTTAAATCCCCAAGCCCTGTGCTTCAAATATTATTTATTGTATTCCTATTTCTTATTGGTTTACAGTTCGGTGCATCCAATCTTCTGCCAACCATGTTCCAAGCAGATGTGCTTGAGGATATCGAGCTTAAAACAGGTAAGCGTCTTGATGCGTCACTGCCATTCGTTATCGGTATCGGCACAATGATTTCAGGTACTATTGCAAATGGTCTTGCACCAAAAATTCTCTATGGTACGAATTCAATCTGCGGCTATATTCAGGGGTTGGAAGACGGAACTGCCCAGAGCTTTGAAACAAAGGTGTGGATGCTGTTCTTCTATACAATTGTTCACGGTATTATGATGTTCCTTGCAGGCGTTCCGTTCTTCTTCTACAAGCTTACAGGCAAGACAAAGGAAGAGGTTCACGAAAAGGTTCTTGCGCAGAGAGCGGCTCTTGAAAATAAGGACGCAGAGTAATTTAAAATCAAAAAAGGATTTGCCGGATTTTGGCAAATCCTTTTTATTTTTATGGATAAGAAAAATTGCATATAATTATGATAGACTGAAATAAATCCGGTGATTTTATGTTTTATCAATTTGACGATGATGTTGTCAGTGTAAGCACGGATGAGCTTAACGATAATATTCTGACTATCGGTTATGTGAACATACAGGAACTGTCGGATATTTACCGGCGGTTTGACTTTTTTATGCAGTCAGTTGAGAAATGCAAGGAAAAAAGCAGCTTTTTCTCTTCGGATATTGAGGTGCATGACAGATATTGCTTTGTAAAACTGAATGTTGTAAATGTTTCTGATGCTGATGGACTTGGCAATTGTTTTGCACTTTTTATCAAGAAGAATCTTTTGCTTATTGTCAATGTACTTGACCGGAGCTGCTCAAACCGTGATATATTTATGCGTGTTATGTCAAAAATTTCCTGTGAAAATATTACGCTTGAAAAGCTTGTCTGCTCCTTTTTTGAAGAGCTGATATCAGGTGATAATAAAAAACTGGAGGGCGCAGAGTTTGAAATCAATTCCCTTGAGGAAACTGTTTTGAAAAATAAAGCGGATAAAAATTTTAATATGAAGCTACTGAATATGAAAAAAGAACTGCTCACTCTCAGAGGATATTATGAACAGCTGATTGATATCAGTGAGGCACTGCGTGAAAATGAGAATGAAATATTTGAGGAAAACGGTCTGAGGGCATTTCATATTTTTACCGATAAAGCTGTAAGGCTTAAGGAAAATGTTGATTTATTAAGGGACAGTGTGGTGCATCTGTGGGATGCGTACCAGGCTTATCTTAATATGCGTCTGAATCAGAGTATGAAAGTATTTACGCTGATGACGACTATCTTTTTTCCGCTTACCGTTATTGTAGGCTGGTATGGTATGAATTTTGAGTTTATGCCTGAGCTTCACTGGAGGTACGGATATCTATATGTAATCGTTTTCTCAGTTCTTGTTGTAGCCGTTCTGTATCTTTGGTTCAAAAAGAAAAAGTGGCTTTAGATTTTTTAATGTGCTAAAATAATTACAGGCGGTGATAAAATGGATTATATTGCAGGGTACACATCTCCGATAGGTGAAATTCTTCTGGCGAGTGACGGAGAAAATTTAACAGGCTTATGGTTTGAAAATCAGAAATATTTTAAGAATACATTATCATCTGATTATGAGGAAAAAAAGCTTCCGATTTTTGAAAAGGTGTTTTCCTGGCTGGACAGGTATTTCAAGGGTGAAAAGCCTGAGACAGACTTTCCCATTAAGCCGAGAGGCAGTGCATTCAGGCAGCAGGTGTGGAAACGGCTTACACAGGTTCCATATGGAGAAACGATTACCTATGGCGAAATTGCAAAAGAAATGACAGGCGGACTGATGTCTGCACAGGCAGTGGGAGGTGCAGTAGGGCATAACCCTATAAGTATCATTATACCCTGCCACAGAGTTGTGGGAGCAAATGGAAATCTGACAGGCTATGCCGGAGGGATAGACAAAAAGGTGTACCTGTTGGATCTTGAAAGTGAATAAGAAAAATTCGGCTTAAGACTTGCTTAAGCCGAATTTTTTATATCTCATTATTTATCATTTTGACAAGCTGGTCCTTTGTCATAAAGCCGATTGAAGAGTTTACTGTTTTACCATTTTTAATGAGTACAATTGTAGGAATACTTGTAATACCAAATGTTGAAGCAAGCTCTGCTTCCTCATCCACATTAACTTTTCCGACCTTGAGCTTTCCGCTGTATTCCTCAGCAAGCTCCTTGACAATCGGTGAAATCATACGGCATGGACCGCACCAGGTTGCCCAGAAATCCAGTAATACCGGCATATCAGAGTTCATAACTTCATCCGTAAAATTATTTTTTGTAATTTCTAATTCAGCCATTTTTCATTCTCCTTTACTTTTTAGATTTATAATAAAGCATACAATGACAATATCCCTCAAAGTCAGGATCGTTTATCTGTTCTTTGAATTCTTTGCACATACATTTATTCTCTTCGGATTTTTCTATTCGGCAGGGACAATATCCGCCTGTTTTTTTCAGTCCTTCCTTTATTGACTGTACAATTTCTTTATCCGGATTCAAAGTGATTTTCATTTGTGTACCTCCATATAATTTGATGTGTTATCTTAATTATATATAAAAAATAGTATTAAAACTGTGACTAAGTCTCATTTCTGTAAATTGAATTTTTCGAGACATTAACATTCTTACTAAAAATATATCCACGATTTGTTTGAAATAAACCGTCTGTTTAAAATATTATAGCATAAAATAAAAATTTTTCAAAGCAGTAAGGTCTGTACTCGCGCAAACGAATACAGACCTTTTCTTATTTTTTCTAATTCTTTTTTTCTTTTACAGTTACCCATATTTCGGTTCTGTAGTCGGGTGATGTCATAACGCCTGCCGGATAAGCCTCAATATCCATTTCGTACGTCGGCTCATAATTTGCCGTCGGAAAAAATTCCGAGCATATTTTATGCCAGGTGTTCTGAACGGCATCCGGCATAGGGCCTATGCATTCAAATACTGCCCATGTGCGTGCAGGAATTTCCTTGACGCTGAATCCGTCAGGTACTTCAGTATTGTCACCGCATACTGCAGCAATGGAGTATTCAAAGGTTTTCTTGTTGTTCGGCGTGTTGCCGTAGCATATGCCAAAGATATTTGTTCTGTCCGTTGTCAGCTCAAGCAGCTTGTATACTGTTCCGTCCTGATGCGACTGAGTCCAGAAATCAGGAATTGTGTTTTTGTTCTGCTCATCGTCAATACTCTGCGTACTGATTTTTTCCAGAACCTTGAATGCATCCTTTTTTACAATTTTGTAATCCATAATATTACCGCCTTTTAAATGAATTTCAACAGAAAGACGTGAGAATGATTTCAGCGGTGAGCTGTTTTTCTTGGCCTGCGACGGAGTAATTCCGTGAAACCTTGAAAAGGCTCTTGAAAAGCTTTCAGGTGAATCATATCCGTATTTCAGTGCGATATCAATTACCTTTTCATCTGTGCCGCTTAACTCATTGCCAGCGAGAGTTAATCTGCGGTTTCTGATATATTCACCCAGTGAATAATCACAAAGTATATTGAAAATCCTCTGAAAATAAAATGCGGACAATCCTGATTGTGCTGCAATTTCTTCTATATCCAAATCATCAGTAAGATGCTCTTCAATATAGTCAATTGCGTTTTGCAGCCCCTGAATATAGTTCATGTATTCATCCCTTTCTGCTGAGATTATTATAGAACAGTTGATTTTTATATTCCTGATATTTTATGCAATTTCATGTCAGATAAAAATAAGAAAATCAGGACTGAATATTCAATCCTGATTTAAACCTTATTTTGTTCAACTATTGCCTATGTTATTATTTCTTTTTGAATTTGTCAAAAAAGCCTTCCTTACCCTTTGGCGGGATATAGTTTTTGTCAAACTGCTTTAAAAGCTCTTTCTGTTCATCTGTAACGGATTTCGGAATATCGACAATGATTCTTACATGCTCGTCTCCCTTGCCCATACCATTGAGACGCTGTATACCCTTGTTGCCCTTAAGGGTGAATACTTCACCGGGCTGTGTTCCTGCAGGGATATTCAGCTTTGTATCACCTTCAAGAGTAGGTACTTGAATCTCAGCACCGAGAGTTGCCTGAACAAATGAAATATGTCTGTCAACCCATACATCATATCCGTCACGGTTAAAGTAAGGGTGCTTTTTGATATTGACAACTACCTTGAGGTCGCCTGCTGGTCCGCCGTTTGTACCATCGTTTCCGAAGCCTCTTACATTCACTACCTGATTGTTATCAATGCCGGCAGGAATGTTGATATCAATTTTCTTTCTTGCACGTACCTTGCCCTTGCCGTTACATTTATGGCATGGTGAGGTGATAATCTTTCCTGTTCCGCCGCAGCGGTTACAGGTTTTCTGTGTGGTCATTACACCAAACGGACTTCTCTGCTGAACGTTGATTACACCTCGACCCTGACATTCAGGACAGGTAGTAGGGGATGTGCCCTTTGCAGCACCTGAACCGCCGCATTCACTGCAGTCCATAACACGCATAACCTCAATGGTTTTCTTGCAGCCCTTTGCTGCATCTTCAAAGGTAAGACTGACAGCAGTCTGCAAATCACGTCCTCTTTGCGGAGCGTTAGGATTTCTGCCTCCTCCGCCAAAACCGCCGCCGAAGAAAGAGGAGAAAATGTCTCCCAGATCAATATCACCGTCAAATCCAAATCCGCCGCCGAAGCCTGCTCCGCCCTGACCTGCACCATAGTTAGGATCAACTCCTGCAAAGCCGAACTGGTCGTAACGTGCTTTTTTCTGTGGGTCGGATAAAACCTCATATGCTTCGTTGCATTCCTTAAATTTTGCCTCTGCTTCAGCATTGTCAGGATTCAGGTCCGGATGATATTTTTTTGCTGTCTTTCTGTATGCTTTTTTTATTTCATCATCGCTGGCGCCTTTGTTTACGCCGAGCACCTCGTAATAGTCTCTTTTATTCTCAGGCATTTAATTGCCCCCAATCTAAGTAAAACTTTACATAAGCACACACGGACTTGTGTGTGCTTATGCTAACTGATTATATATTATTTATTAGTTATCGTCAACCTCTGTGTAATCGGCATCGGTATAACCTGCGTCCGCACCGCCTGCAGCCTGTGTTGGATCAAAGCCTGCAGCTCCTGCTGCGTTCGGATCTGCTCCGGCAGCCTGTGCAGCCTGATAGAGTTTCTGAGAAACTTCATAGAACTTATTCTGTAAATCCTCCTGAGCGGTCTTGATTGCATCGAGATTTTCACCCTTGAGGGCTTCTTTAAGTGTATCTACCTTTGTTTGAAGAGCAGATTTGTCGTCAGCTGAGAATTTGTCACCATCTTCAGAAATAAGTTTTTCTGTCTGGTATACCATCTGATCAGCATTATTTCTGATGTCAATAGCTTCTCTCTTTTTCTTATCCTCTTCTGCGAACTGCTCAGCCTCTTTAACAGCCTTGTCAATATCTTCCTTGCTCATATTTGATGATGCAGTGATTGAAATAGCCTGCTCCTTGCCTGTACCGAGATCCTTTGCTGATACGTGAACAATACCATTAGCATCAATATCGAATGTTACTTCAATCTGAGGAACACCGCGTCTTGCAGGAAGAATTCCGTCAAGATGGAACATGCCAAGTGTTTTGTTGTCCTTAGCGAACTCTCTTTCACCCTGAAGAACGTGTACCTCTACGGATGTCTGATTGTCAGCAGCAGTTGAGAAAATCTGGCTCTTCTTTGTAGGAATGGTTGTATTTCTTTCAATAATAACAGTGTTGATACCGCCCATTGTTTCAATACCAAGTGAAAGCGGAGTTACGTCGAGAAGAAGGAGACCCTTAACGTCGCCTCCGAGTACACCGCCCTGAAGTGCAGCACCCATAGCAACGCATTCGTCAGGATTGATACCCTTAAATGGTTCTTTACCGCTGAATTTCTGAATAGCCTCCTGAACAGCAGGGATTCTTGTTGAACCGCCGACGAGGAGAATTTTGTCAATCTCATTCATGGAAAGACCTGAATCGCTCATAGCCTGACGTACAGGACCCATTGTTGCTTCTACAAGGTCAGCAGTCATCTCGTTGAACTTAGCTCTTGTAAGTGTAAGTTCAAGGTGCTTAGGACCTGTTGCATCTGCTGTGATGAATGGAAGAGAAATCTGAGCAGTTGTCATACCTGAAAGGTCAATCTTTGCTTTTTCTGCGGCTTCCTTAACTCTCTGCATAGCCATTTTATCATTTGAAAGGTCAATACCATTGTCCCTTTTGAATTCAGCGACAATCCAGTCCATAACCTTCTTATCAAAGTCGTCACCGCCGAGACGGTTGTTACCTGCTGTAGCAAGTACTTCCTGAACACCGTCACCCATTTCAATAATTGAAACGTCAAAGGTACCGCCGCCGAGATCATATACCATTACCTTTTGATCATCTTCCTTGTCAATACCGAAAGCAAGAGCAGCAGCAGTAGGCTCGTTGATGATTCTCTTTACCTCAAGACCTGCGATTTTACCTGCATCCTTTGTTGCCTGACGCTGTGCATCTGTGAAATAGGCAGGAACTGTGATAACAGCCTCCGATACGGTTTCACCAAGATAAGCCTCAGCATCAGCCTTAAGTTTCTGAAGGATGATTGCTGAAATCTCCTGAGGAGTATAAGCCTTTCCATCAATGGTTACTTTGTAATCTGAGCCCATATGTCTCTTGATTGAAGAGATTGTCTTATCAGGGTTTGTGATAGCCTGACGCTTTGCAACGTTACCTACCATTCTTTCGCCGTCTTTTGAAAAAGCAACTACTGACGGAGTTGTTCTTGCGCCTTCTGCGTTTGCGATTACTACGGATTCACCGCCTTCAATAACACTGACGCAGCTGTTTGTTGTACCTAAATCAATACCGATAATCTTTGACATAATCATTGTCCTCCTTATAATTAGTTGGCCGTTTTGACCATTGCAGGTCTTACAACCTTATCATTTATTTTATAGCCCTTTTGAAATACATCGGTGATTATGTTTGACTCCAGTTCTTCGTCCTCAATATGCATTACTGCATTGTGGAAGTTAGGGTCAAACTGCTCGCCGCTTTCGCCATAGGCTGTAACACCAAGTTTTTCAAGTGTTGCCATAAGACCGTCATAGGTCATTTGTACACCTTTTTTCAGTCCTTCGTAATCTTCCTGTTCATTTGACAGTGCTCTTTCAAGATTGTCTATTACAGGGAGAAGCTCACCTACTGTTTTAGCGGTTGCAAAGCTGAAGGTTTCACTCTTTTCCTTTTCAGAGCGTTTACGGAAATTTGCATATTCGGCAGTAATTCTTAAGAGTTGTTCTTTGGTGTCAGCAAGCTCTTTTTCAAGAGAGTTTGCTTCCTCCTCAGTTTTTTCATCTTTTGTTACTTCCTCATTGATTTCCTTTTCTTCATTCATTTTCTCGGTTTTCTTTTTACTCATTTCGTACCTCCTTTTGAGAGCAGAGCGTCTACTGTATTAAATATATATTCCACACAGGGAATAATGCGCTGATAGTCAATGCGTGTCGAGCCAATCATTCCCAAAGCGGCAACTTGATTGTTGCCATATGTGAATTTTGAAATAATTGTTGAAGTATTTTTTAATTCGTATAATGGATTTTCATCGCCGATAAACATTGTGCGGTTTGCATTTGTTTTTGCAAATTGTCGTGAGAAATTAATCAGCTTTTCCTTATCGGCAAGGAAGGAAAGTATCTTGTAAACTTCATTCCCCAATTCCTCGTGAGCAAGCAGATTGGTTTCACTTTCGAGGTTCAGTTTGCTTTGTGAAGCCTCGCTGCATAGAGAGCAGAGAGATGTGAGCACAGGTAAGAGATCAAATACCCGCTCTCTCGCTATCAGGACTGAATGTTGAATGAGTGAAAGATTAACATCTGTAAGCGGTGTACCGACAAATAATCTATTGGCTACCTCATAAAATAATAATCTGAATTCATCGTCAATCGGACAAGGTATGTTGATTAATGATGATTTGATTTTGCTGCCTACCGTAAGCATAACGAGCATAGCCTTTGAATTGCCGGCAGGAATAAGGTCTATACCTTGTATGCAGTCAAGGGGATCTGCAACAGAGCAGCAAAATCCGATACAATGTGTGTACTGAGCAAGCAGCTTGGCTGCATCTGAAAGCAAACGCTCCGGGTCACCTGAATTCACTGAGAGTGCTTCAGCGATAACTTTTTTATCATAAACTGAAATGTTTTTTGGCACCATAATGCTGTCAACATAGTATCTGTATGAAGCCTTGCTTGGAACACGTCCTCCGCTGGTGTGCCTTTGTTCAAGGTAACCGAGCTCTGAAAGGTAAGCCATTTCATTTCTTACAGTGGCACTGGAAACGGAGTAGGGAAGAAGCTGGCATAAAGTTTTTGAACCCATAGGTTCACCTGTCTGAATGTAATGCTCAATGATTAAATTGAGTATTGCCAGACGTCTTTCACTTATCATCCTTTCCGCACCTCTTTGTGATTTTTGTAGTTAGCACTCTAAATGTCTGAGTGCTAACTCTGTTATAATACTATATCTATTTTGCTGATTTGTCAATAGTTTTTTCCTAAAAATGAAAAAAATTCATCATTTGGAAATAAATATGTATAGATTAATAACATTAACAGCTGAAATAAACAGCAATTAAGCGACTGCTTATATATTATGGTATATAAAAATAAGTCCTGAGCACATATAGTGTTCAGGACTTATAATACAGTATACAATTTATCATTTAAGCAGAGCTCGATACATTTTGATATATTCGTTAGCGCTCTTACCCCAACTCATATCACAATCCAATGCACGTTTTACAAGTGTGCTCCAGCCATCACTGTGATAAGCATCGTACGCACGGTAAATTGCACCGAGCATATCGTATGCATCGTATGTTTTAAAGGTGAATCCATTTCCTTCTCCGTCACCACAATCTGTTATAGAGTCTTTAAGTCCTCCTGTTTCACGTACAATTGGCAGTGTACCATATCTGAGTGCTACCATTTGTGAAAGACCGCAAGGCTCTGATTTGCTCGGCATCAGAAACATATCAGTACCGGCATAGATTTTTCTTGCAAGATCAGGAACAAATCCGATTGTTATACCAACCTTATCAGGATACTTGTCGTGCAGATAACGGAAAAAGTTTTCATACTGCCATTCTCCGCTGCCAAGAACTACATATTGGATATTGCGCTCGCAGATGCTCTTCTCCAGCACTTCTTTTATAAGGTCCACGCCCTTGTGACCAACAAGTCGGCTTACAATTCCAATTACGGGAACATTTGCATCAACATTAAGTCCCATCATTTTCTGAAGCTCAGCTTTGTTTGCGGCTTTGTTGGAAAAATCATCTGCATTGTAGTTTGCCCATATGTCTTTGTCTGTTTCAGGGTTGTATCCGTCAACATCAATACCATTCAGTATACCGCAGAGCTTCCAGCTTCGCTGATTGAGAATCGGATCAAGACCATGACTGAACCAAGGGTCGAGTATTTCCTTAGCATATGTGGGTGATACGGTAGTAACTTTGTTGGCACATTCAATACCGGCTTTCATAAAGTTGACCAGTCCGTCATAAAGAATGAGGTTGTTATATTCAGGTGCGATTCCGAGAACGTCGTTAAGGAGCTCGTCTCCGTATTTTCCCTGATATTGAATGTTGTGTATTGTAAATACTGTTTTTATATTTTCAAATCCCATTCTGTTTGCATAATAGCAGCTGTAATAAAGAGGAGTAAGCGCACTCTGCCAGTCATTACAGTGAATGATATCC
The DNA here is from genome assembly GCA_900544515.1 of uncultured Oscillospiraceae bacterium. Lineage (GTDB taxonomy): Bacteria > Bacillota > Clostridia > Oscillospirales > Acutalibacteraceae > Eubacterium_R. The sequence goes on from UQVI01000007.1 coordinate 12,472, forward strand.
GGTTTCCAGTCGATAACGGGGATGATTTCCAGTGCTGCTCTTGCAAAGAATGCAAAACGCTCAGCATCATCATAGTGACCGTAAATTCCGTCACGCTTGAAATAATATTGATTATCAAGGAAATAGTAAATAACGCCGTTTGCTTTTGCCTCAAAAATTCCGCAGTACTGTCTTCTCCATGAAACAGGAACAGAAATAGAGGTAATAAATTTCATTTTATCCTTATATTCCTGTTTGATGCTGTCGTAGAGCGGCATAACCACACGGCAGCCAATTAGTCTTTTTCTTAAAGCTACAGGCAGCGAACCGGCAACATCACCGAGCCCGCCTGATGCCATAAAGGGAAGTGCCTCAGATGCAACATATAAAACTTTCATAATAACCTCCCTTATACTCTTGTGTTTTTTGTTAAGCAGATCGGGAAGGTTTTTGCACCTGCCAGCTCAACACCATCTTTTATATCTACATTTTTATCTGATATTATGCAGCTTATTTTTGCGTTGCTGCCGATAATAGTATCCTGCATAAGAATGGAATCCTTAACAACTGTATCTTTTCCGATTTTTACGCCCTTGAAGATAATGCAGTTTTCAACTTTTCCTTCAATGATGCATCCGTCTGCCACAAGAGAATTTTTCAGTGAAGAATCCGGACCGTAAAGAGTAGGCATATCGTCACGCTCTTTTGTGGAAATAGGGTGCTTGAACAGCTTTTTCCTGTTTTCCCTTTCAAGAACAGACATCGAAATATCATAATAGCTCTGGATAGAATCAATGGTTCCCACAAAGCTGTCCGTTGCGTCAAAGGCGTGTATTTTAAGATTTTTGATATTCGCCATAATGATGCTGCGCTGGTATGAAATTTCATTCTTGGAATGGGCGGTTGTAACAAGTGATTCAAGAAGATACTTCTTCATAATCATAATGTTGCAGGAATAGAAGACCTCATCATCTGTCTTTTTGTCGAGACTCATCTCAGTGATTCTGCCGTTTTTCTCAACCTTGTCAAAGGTGAGCACAGAGCCGATATTCTTAGGCGTTTTGCCTCTTACACCTAAAATTGTAATGTCTGCACCGCTTTCCTCGTGGGCATCAAATAATTCTCTGTAATCTGCTGAAACGACGTGGTTGCAGTCAGACATAAGAACATAGTCCTGATTTGACTGACGGAGAAAATTCATATTGCCGTAAATTGCGTCAATTCTGTTTCCCCACATTGTGGCACTGCCGATTGAAAAAGGAGGCAGAAGATAAAGACCGTCTGTCTTTCTGCTCAGATCCCAAGGCTTACCTGTTCCCACGTGGTCCATAAGTGACTGGAAATTTGCGTTTGTTACCACACCGATTTTTGCAATTCCGCTGTCAACCATATTTGAAAGAGGAAAGTCAATCAGACGAAAGCGTGAGCAAAACGGAACGGAGCCCATTGTTCTCATAGCTGTGAGGGAGTCAAGAGCCTCCTCATGAATATTTGCAAATACAATACCTAAAACTTTTTTACCGTTCATTGACTTATACCTCCTCTCCTGATTTTACCATTACTCCGGGTGCTACATATTTTCCTTTTGTAATCGTGGCACCGGCGCCGATTACCGGGATTCCCCATTCTTCAGGGTTTTCAAGCTGTTCGGGAATTTCACCGATTTTAGCATCCTCTTCAATCACTGCATTTTCTGCAACGATGGAATAGTAAACCTTAGCACCTTTTTTAATAACTGCACCGGGCATGATTACACTGTACTTAACATCAGCATCTTCCTCAATGACAACGTTTGATGATACCACGCTGTAATCAACATTGCCCTCAATCTCACAGCCTTCGCTGATTGATGAATTTTCAACAACAGCATTTTTGCCTATGTAGTGCGGCGGAGCCATAGGGTTTCTTGAATAAATTCTCCAGCTTGTATCGCTTAAATCAAGGTCAACGTTCGGATTGATGATATCCAGATTTGCTTCCCAGAGTGAGTCAATTGTTCCTACATCCTTCCAGTAGCCCTTGAATGGGAATGCAAACATCCTCTCACCTGCATCAAGCATTGTAGGAATGATGTTTTTGCCAAAATCGTTTGAAGAGCCTTCCGTGTTTTCATCCTGAATAAGATATTGCTTAAGCTTATCCCAGCTGAATACATAAACGCCCATTGAAGCCTTGTTGCTCTTTGGCTTTTCAGGCTTCTCTGCAAATTCATAAATTTCATCGTTGTCCTTTGTTGCAAGGATACCGAAACGTGAAGCCTCTTCCCAAGGTACTTCAAGTACTGCTATGGTACAGGCTGCATCGTTCTTTTTGTGAAAATCAACCATTTTTGCATAATCCATTTTATAAATATGGTCACCTGAGAGGATAACAACGTATTCAGGATCATATTTTTCAATAAAATTGATGTTCTGGTAGATTGCGTTTGCAGTGCCTTTATACCATTCTGCACCGCCGATTGCCTCGTATGGTGAAAGAATGTGAATTCCTCCCTGCTGACGGTCAAGATCCCAGGGCTGACCATTGCCAAGATAATCATTAAGCTCCAAAGGCTGATACTGTGTTAAAACACCTACGGTATAAATACCGCTGTTAACGCAGTTTGAAAGCGGAAAATCAATGATTCTGTAATTGCCGCCGTAAGGTACAGCCGGCTTTGCAATGTTTTTTGTCAGAACTCCCAGTCGGCTGCCCTGACCGCCTGCAAGCAGCATTGCAACAACGTTTGATTTGTGTGCCATTTTTTATCTCCTTTAGTTTTTCTTTTTTGTTTCTTTTTTCTCAAGATATATTGCGGAAAGTCCGTTCAGCTTTACACCGATGCTCTGGTCAAGGCCGTGCATCGGAAATTTTTTAGCCTTGTATGTTCCGGATATACGTGGTTTTGTGCCGCCGTATTTTTCAAGGGAGGTGTCAAGAACGACCTTGTATGTTGCATTTTCAGGTACGCCGATTCTGTACTCGTCAAAGCTGTTCGGCGTAAAGTTAAATATAGCAATAAGTTCCTTACCTTTTTTGTCAATTCTTCTGAATGCTATAATGGAATTTGCATTGTCCTCGCTTGATATCCACTGAAAGCCCTCCCAGCTGTAATCAATCTCCCAGAGTGCAGAATGTTTTTTATAGAATGTATTCAGATCTTTGGTGAAGCCGAGCATTTTTCTGTGCTTTTCATAATCCAGCAGCAGCCAGTCAAGTCCCTGCTTGTAGTTCCACTCAATGAATTGTCCAAATTCACTGCCCATAAATAACAGCTTTTTTCCGGGATGAGCAAACATATATGCAAGGAAGAGGCGCAAGCCGTCGAACTTCATATCGTAGTCGCCCGGCATCTTATTTATAAGACTTGCCTTGCCGTGTACAACCTCATCGTGGCTGATAGGTAAAACAAAGTTTTCGCTGAAAGCATAGAAAAAGCTGAAAGTAATGCAGCTGTGATTCCCTTTTCTGAAAAGAGGATCCATAGAAGTATAGCGAAGCATATCATTCATCCAGCCCATATTCCACTTGAAGTTGAAACCGAGACCGCCTATGTCGGTAGGCATTGTAATCATCGGCCAGGCTGTTGATTCCTCAGCAATCATCATTACCTCAGGGTGTTCGCTGAACATTGCACAGTTGAGCTCCTTGAAAAATTCAACTGCCTCAAGATTTTCACGTCCGCCGTTTTTGTTCGGTGTCCATTCTCCGTTTTCTCTGCCGTAGTCAAGATAAAGCATGGATGCTACTGCATCAACTCGCAGGCCGTCAAAATGAAATTTATCAACCCAGTACATAGCTGATGAAATCAGGAAGGATTTAACCTCGCTCTTGCCGTAATCAAAAACTCTTGTTCCCCATTCCTTGTGTTCACCTTTTTTCAGATCGGAATATTCGTAGGTGCACTCTCCGTCAAATTCGTAAAGACCGTATGCATCTTTAGGGAAATGTGCAGGTACCCAGTCAAGAATCACTCCGATTTCAGCCTTATGGCAGGAATCAATAAAATACATTAAGTCCTCAGGCTTGCCGTATCGTGATGTGGGAGCAAAGTAGCTTGTAACCTGATATCCCCATGAGCCGTCAAATGGATATTCCATTATCGGCATCATTTCGATATGTGTGTAGCCCATATCCTTTACGTAGGGAATAAGCTCATCTGCCATTTGACGGTAGGACAGGAAATCACCGTTTTCGTGCTGCTTCCATGAGCCGAAATGGATTTCATAAATATTGACAGGCTTTTCAAGAATGTTGCCGTTCTTTGATTTTTTATACCACTTTTCATCTTTCCACTTGTACTCAATATCTCCGTAAACTTTGGATGCAGTTCCGGGACGTGTTTCAGCGTGGAAAGCATAAGGGTCAGCCTTCATATTCATTCCGCCGCTTTTTGTGCGTATTGCATATTTATAGCAGTCAAAGACCAATATATCATCAATTTCGATTTCCCATATACCCGGTGAAATCTGATTCATAATGTTAATGTTTTCATCCCAGCCGTTGAAATCACCCACAACAGAAACAGCGACTGCGTGCGGTGCCCACACTCTGAAAACAAATCGTCCGTCATCTATTTTATGACAGCCGAAGAATTCATATGACTTATAGTTTTTTCCGCTGTGGAAAAGATAGAGCGGAAATTCATATTCATGTTTTATTTCTGACATTTTACATCTCCTTCTTCAGGTAAGTATCACACGTGAAACCGATTTTTTATAGCTATCGATTTTATATAACAACATAATAACACTATTACAAAGAATAATCAAGTTGTTTTTGTTCAGTTTGTTACAAAAAAAAACATAAATTTATAAAAATATGTGTAATTTGTCGCAATGACATAAACTGAAATTTAATAAATTAACCATTTTTGGTATTGAATGTAAGCGGATACATATGTTATAATATAAAAGATTTATTAATAGCAGGGAAGGGTGATGCTATGAAGGAAATAATTATTGCATACCCTATAAAAGCCACTGCTTTACAGCTTCGTTCCATGCTTGAAAATGAAGGCTTTCATGTTTCATATGTTTGTGCAACAGGTGCAAGTGTTCTGAGCATTGCTCAGGATCTGCGTGAGGGTGTTGTTGTCTGTGCTTCCATTTTAAGTGATATGGGTGCAGGAATACTTTCAGAACATCTGCCGGTAGGTTTTGATGTTGTGGCACTGTCTAAAAACGGCAGGGAAGAGTATATGGGCAATCTGATTAATCTGCCTCTTCCGGTTCACAGAGATGAATTTTTGCAGACGGTTTCCATTCTTGTCAGCACACGCTCCTCCTTCACTCAGCGAAAGGGCAATGACAATGAGATTATTTCAAATGCAAAGCTGATTTTAATGAACAGTAAAAATATCACGGAAAGTCAGGCACACCAGTATCTGCAGAAGGAAAGTATGCATACAGGAAAGAAGATTGTTGACCTGGCAAAGGAAATTATAAATGACTTTACCGAATAACTGAAGGACTGATTATTTATGAAATTTACAAAAATGCACGGCTGCGGCAATGATTATGTATACATTGATTGCTTTAAAGAAAATGTCGAAGATGAGGAGAAGGCAGCAATTATTTTATCGGACCGCCATTTTGGCGTAGGCGGTGATGGTATGATATTGATTAAAAAGGGTACCAAAGCAGATTTTGAAATGGTTATGTATAATGCTGATGGTTCAAGAGGTGCAATGTGCGGAAATGGTATACGCTGTGTTGCAAAATATGTTTATGATAACAAACTGACGGATAAAACCTCAGTTTCAATTGAATCTATGGGTGCGGTAAAATATATTGACCTGACTGTTGAAAATGGTGTGGCTGTAAGTGCCAGAGTTGATATGGGTGCACCGATATTGAAATCAGCTGATATTCCGGTTAATAGCGATAATGAAAAGGTTGTGAATGAAAAAATCACAATCGGCACAAGAGATTTTAATATGACCTGTGTCTCAATGGGGAATCCGCACGCTGTTATGTTTATTAATGAAAGTCCTAAGGATTTTGATTTGAATTATTATGGCGCTTTGTTTGAGAGCAATACCGATGTTTTTCCTGACAGAGTAAATGCTGAGTTTGCAAGAGTGGTAGACAGAAAAAATATTGAAATGCGTGTTTACGAACGCGGCACAGGAGAAACACTGGCCTGCGGAACAGGTACCTGTGCAACTGTTGTTGCGGCGATTCTTAACGGACTTGTTGATAACGATGTTACAGTTCACCTTATCGGTGGTGATCTTCAGATCAGCTGGAGCGGCAATGAAGGTGACAGTGTATTTATGACAGGTCCTGCAGCAACTGTCTTTACAGGTGAAATCAATATATAATTTCAGTAAACAAACGCAATGGAGGTTTAAAGTATATGAAGATTAATGAAAATTTTTTGAAGATTGAGGCCAGCTATCTTTTCTCAACTGTTGCAAAGAAGCAGAGAGAATATCAGGCTGCTCACCCTGAGGCTGATGTAATCCGCCTTTCAATCGGTGATGTAACAAAGCCGCTTGCACCTGTGGTTATTGAGGCTATGCATAAAGCCGTTGATGAAATGGCAAGCGAGGATACCTTCAGAGGTTATCCGCCTGAGTATGGATATGATTTCATTCTTGAGGCAATTCAGAAGCATGATTATGCTGACAGAGGAATTGATATTGCTAAGGATGAAATATTCCTTTCAGATGGTGCGAAATCAGACTGCGGCAATATCGGAGATATTTTTGCAGTAGACAACAAGGTTGCAATCTGTGACCCTGTTTACCCTGTATATGTTGATACGAATATTATGGCAGGCAGAAGCGGTGAGAAAAACGAGGATGGCCTGTGGTCAAATATCATTTATATGCCTTGTACTGCAGAGAATCATTTCACACCTGATATCCCTGAGGAGATTCCGGATGTAATTTATCTTTGCTTTCCAAACAATCCTACTGGTATGGTTGCTACAAAGGAGCAGTTGAAGAAATGGGTTGACTTTGCCAATGAGCATAACTCACTGATTCTTTTTGACTCAGCCTATGAAGCATTTGTTGTTGATGATAATATTCCGAAGTCCATTTATGAAATTGAGGGTGCTAAAACCTGTGCTATTGAGCTTCGCTCATTCTCAAAGACAGCAGGCTTTACAGGTATGCGCTGCGGTTATACTGTAGTTCCTAAGGACTTGAAGTTTAATGGGACAAGCCTTAATCCTATGTGGGCCCGCCGTCAGGCTACAAAGTTCAATGGTGTATCCTATATCACGCAGAGAGCTGCTGAGGCAATTTATACAGAAGAGGGTCAGAAGCAGATTAAAGAGGCTCTTTCCTATTATCAGAAGAATGCAAGAGTGATTTATGACGGACTCTGTGATGCAGGCTTTGAATGCTACGGCGGTGTAAATTCGCCATATGTATGGCTTAGGGTTCCTGAGGGATATACCTCGTGGGAGTTCTTTGATGAACTGCTTGAAAAGTGCCAGGTTGTAGGCACACCGGGTTCAGGCTTCGGTCCTGCCGGTGAAGGCTATTTCAGATTAACAGCCTTCGGCAATGCTGAAAAAACGGTTGAAGCAGTTGAAAGAATCAAGGCAGTATATAAAAGATAATTAAAATGCAGTGATACTGCAAAAAAAGTATATATAATCAATGTTGGAGGTTTACATTATGAAAAAGACAGAACAGCTCTATGAGGGCAAGGCAAAAAAAGTTTGGGCAACAGAAGACCCTAATGTTGTAATCGTTGATTACAAGGACGATGCAACTGCATTCAACGGCCTTAAAAAAGGCACAATCGTTGGTAAGGGTGTTGTCAACAATAAAATGTCAAACTATCTTATGCAGATTCTTGAGAAGAAGGGTGTTCCTACTCACTTTGTTGAGGAACTTTCAGACAGAGAAACAGCTGTTAAAAAGGTAACAATCGTTCCCCTTGAAGTTATTATTCGTAACCGTGCAGCAGGCTCAATCTGTAAGAGATTAGGTCTTGAAGAGGGTATGGATTTTGTTTGTCCTTCCATTGAATTTTCATACAAGGATGATGATCTCGGCGATCCGCTTATCAATGGTTATCACGCTGTTTCCTGCGGTTTTGCTACTCAGGAGGATGTTGATACAATCAAAAAAATGGCATTCACAGTAAATGATGTTCTTAAAGAGTACTTTGCATCAATCGGTGTTGAGCTTATCGATTTCAAGCTTGAGTTTGGTAAAACATCAGACGGTACAATCGTTCTTGCTGATGAAATCAGCCCTGATACCTGCCGTTTCTGGGATATTGAAACACACGAAAAACTTGACAAGGACCGTTTCCGCAGAGATATGGGCGGTGTAGAAGATGCATATGCTGAAATGATGAAGAGAGTAGGTCTTGACTAATGCCGAATAACACATATAATTCACCTTTTAATGCTCGTTATGCATCAAAGGAGATGCAGTATATTTATTCTCCTGATTTTAAATTCAAAACCTGGAGAAAGCTTTGGATTGCTCTTGCTGAAACAGAGAACGAGCTTGGTCTCAATGTAACACAGGAACAGATTGATGAGCTTAAGGCACACGCTGAGGACATCAATTATGAGGTTGCACAGGAGTATGAAAAGAAATTCCGTCACGATGTAATGAGCCATGTTCACGCTTACGGTGAGCAGTGCCCGAATGCAAAGGGTATTATTCATCTTGGTGCAACAAGCTGCTATGTTGGTGACAATACCGACGTGATTACAATGAAGGAAGCATTGCTCCTTATTAAAAAGAAACTGGTCAATGCGATTTCATCAGTGGCAAAATTTGCTGATGAATATAAGGATATGCCTTGTCTCGGATTTACCCATTTCCAGCCTGCTCAGCCTACTACCGTAGGTAAGCGAGCAACACTCTGGCTTATGGATCTGGTAATGGATTACGAGGAAATCTGCCACGTAATTGATTCTCTTATGCTTTTAGGCTCAAAGGGTACAACAGGTACACAGGCATCCTTCCTCGAACTGTTTGACGGTGACCACGAAAAGTGCAAGGAGCTTGACAGAAAGATTGCTGAAAAAATGGGCTTCAAGGCCTGCTTCCCTGTCAGCGGACAAACCTATGCAAGAAAGCTTGATACAATTGTATGCAATTGTCTTGGCTTGATTGCGCAGTCCTGCTGCAAGTTTTCAAATGATTTGAGACTTCTTCAAAATCTTAAGGAAGTTGAAGAGCCTTTTGAAAAGAATCAGATTGGCTCATCAGCTATGGCTTATAAGCGTAATCCGATGAGAAGTGAGCGCATAGCTTCACTTTCACGTTACGTTATGATTGATGCACTTAATCCTGCATGGACAGCATCTGCACAGTGGTTTGAAAGAACACTCGACGATTCTGCAAACAAGCGTGTTTCTGTTGCTGAAGCATTCCTCGCAACCGATGGTATTCTTGATTTATATATCAATGTTACTTCAGGTCTTGTGGTTTATCCAAAGGTAATTGAAGCAAGACTTATGAGTGAACTTCCATTTATGGCTACTGAAAATATTATGATGGATGCCGTAAAGAAGGGTGGAGACCGTCAGGAGCTCCACGAAAAAATCCGTCAGCACTCAATGGCAGCAGGTGCCGTTGTTAAGGTTGAGGGCGGACAGAACGACCTTGTTGACCGTATTGCAGCTGATCCTGCATTTATGACAACGAAGGAGGAAATTCTTGCCATTCTCAAGCCTGCTAATTTCGTTGGCAGAGCACCGCAGCAGACAGCTGATTTCCTTAAAGAAACAGTTGCACCTATCCTTGAAAAGGAAAAGGATCTTCTTGGTGTAAGTGTTGAGATTAATGTGTAACTTAATATAATATGTATATACAGTAAGCCGGCAGTTCGTATTGAACTGCCGGCTTTGGTTAGGCAATAGAGAGAAATCCGAACCTGCCCCAAATGCAGAATGAAAGCGAATTTA
>UQVI01000008.1 GCA_900544515.1 uncultured Oscillospiraceae bacterium
TCTACACTCGACTAGTCGTCGGCAGCGTCAGATGTGTATAAGAGACAGGTGCAATTCGAACTTCTTCCTGTGTTTCGGTACTGTTGAATTTGTCAATCTCATCAACAACAAATTTTGCAATTGCAATTTTTTCATTGCGCTCTTTTTGTGCCTTGTATTCGTCTTTAGCAGATTTTACAGCCGTCTTATCCTTTGATTTTTTAGCTGCTTTGATATTACTCTTATTGGGCTTTGTCGGTGTTTCATGAACAAGTGCCTGAGCATCTTAAATAATATCTATTGCCTCAACAAGCTGTTCATCGGAAAGTGCATTGTTGCCGTAATCCTCAAACAAGGCTCTTATTTTTAGTACGGTTACCATAGCCTTTTGCTTTGTTTCTGTTAGGTCATAGAAGAAATAGGGGATGGCATTCAGTGTTGCACCCACTGCAGAAGCAATAATTAGAATACCGCAAATATGATTGAAATAGTAATCGTTGTAAAGCACATGGTAAACATTGCTGCCGTCATAACCCAAAGAGATTGCAACCTTTTCATTTAGTCCCGCATAATCGTAGATTGCAGGAAGAACAAAGCCTGTAACCATAGTAACAACACTGCCGATTAAACCGATTGCAAGAAACATACCGTCTATTCTTTCACCGGTTATGTATTGCTGATAATCACGGATATCGCCGTTTAAGCTGTAGGTTAAAAGATTGCCAAGGGATGTGCCTATACCATTTATAAACATACATCCAAGCATCAGCCAAATAATCATGCTTTTTGGTGCTTGAGTAACAACAGGATACATCATCAGAATGAAAGCAATACTCATCAGATTGGAGGAAATAAGCAAGTTTCTTTTTCCTATTTTACGAATAAGGAAAGGTGCAAAAAGCATAGACCATAATGCCGAATTGCCATATACTGCTGTTACAATGGAATACTGCATGGGTGTGCAGGCTTCCTGATAGTTGTAAAGCCATGCAAGAATTGTTGCAAAGGAGGATTCAAGAAAACCTATCCATCCTGCAAGGGAAATAATCCAGAAATATTTGTTTTTTGCAACTGCACGAAGCGCATCCATAAATTTAATTTGAACAATATGCGTTTTTGCCTGAACAATTTTTTCCTCTGTATTTTTATGAATGAGGATTGTAAGCAATAAGCCAAATAACAGAATGGGCGGAAAGATTGCTCTGTAAATTTTCATATCATAAATTGTGTTCTGCCCGGTGATTGCACTGGCAAGCAGCGGCAAAATAAAGCTGATAATTGTTGGTGCAAATGAATCAACTACTGCTGTAACGGAATTTACATCAGAGCGCTCATATGTATTCGGTGAAAGAACATTGATAATGTTTGTGTATGAATCAAACATAAACATATAGAAAAATTGAAAACCGATATTATAGAGCAAAACGGTTACACATTTCCAAAGTGTATTCATATGGTCGTATGGCATCCATGTAAAGCCGATAGCAAGTATAACTGTGGGAATTGCCATTGTGAAAATATACGGGCGGAATTTTCCTTTTTTATTTCCCGAATTATCAATAATTTTTGCTCGTATTGCTGTTAACGGAAAGCTTGCAATAACGCTTAAAACATAAATTACATAAAGCTCTCTGGGTGGTATTCCAATAGTATTTCCTATCAATGTGTTGCCTACACTCAGAATCATCAGCTGCACTGCATAGCATATGAATTTAACTCCCATTCCGCCAACAGCAAGAGAAACAATTTCTTTAAAAGGCATATATCTGCCGTGGGGTGGTTCTTTCCAGTATAGTTTTAAATCTTCGGCCTTTGTTTTAATATCTTTAATTTTCATTGACTTTCACCATTTTACCTTAAATTAATTCTATCAACAATGCTTCGCCTTTATTTATCTGCAGCAGTATTGTTCCGTTTGAAACATTTGATTTTTTTATAAATTCATTTCCGTTCGGCGTGATTTTATAAATGTTCGCCTCTTTTGATTTATTATTTTTGATGTTCCACAATCTGCCATCACCATTTTTGCTGTAAGCAAAGTAGCAGTTTTCTTTTTGAACAAATGGTAAAAACAAGGTTTCGCCGTCTTTGATTATATTGCCGTTTTGTGTTATTCTTCTGCCTTTGTTATAAGAAATAATGTCTTCAGAAAATTCACATCTTTCACTGATTCCAAAGCCTTTTATTGCAAGTCTTTTATGAGTGCAGAGAAAATTGTACGGTACTTGAATTGTTGCAAAATCGTGCAGGAAATCCTCAGTCCAGTTTTTATTTTTCATAACGATTACATCTTCACCATGCATATTGCCGTAAAGATAATTCTTGTATCGTTTATCTCTGTACATACCGCCGCTGTAGATTTGAGGAGGTGTTTCAACCAATTCTTTTCTTGTCATTCTGGTGCACCACCAGCTTGCAGGAATAAGCCCTGTTGTGTTCATAGGAGCGTTTGTATGATGTTCTCTCGGCAATCCAAAAATCGGTCTGTTAAACAAGCCTTCCGTTTCTTTATATGTGAATTCAGAGGTTATATCTATGCCTTTTTCACGCACATATAAAATCATATTTTTTCTTGCCTGCTGCATTTCTTTTATAGAAACATAGGGTGTATAGTTTTTATAGCACTGAAAATTATCAACATGGATTGTTTTGGCGTCTGACAAAAACGGTAATACTTCAAGCAATTTATCAAACTGCTTTTTGAATAAGCCTGTTTCCCAATAAGCCTTATGATCGGTTTTGTAGCAGGCTCTGCCGTTATATTTTTCAATAGCGTGCGACTGTCCGTTTTTCTTTCGGATAAGTGCACCCTTTTCTTTGAATAACTGAAATGATGGAGCATTGTCATAGGCATCATTAAAGTTAATATGCACGCTGATAACAGAGTTGTATTTTCTTGCCTCATTATAAAACCAAATAAAGCTGTCTCTTGCAGTTTCATCTTCGGGTCTTTTCAATGCTTCATTAACCTCAAAAAAGTCAGGATATTTGTCATCATGCCCAAGATATTGCCAGCCCACAAGGTAATATATTTTTGTAATACCCTGTGTAATATTATCGATTTTTTTGATTGCATCAAGTGCCTGCTCAAAGGTAATAAGCACATGGCTTGACTTGCCGTCTTTTTCGGGATAGGCCATACCAAGCTTCATCATCATACATTGGGTGTAATCGTAGTTGTAATTTGTGTTCATATCCATTCCTCTATTGTTGTTTCTTTCCCGCCTTCAAGCGTGATTTCTTTTTCACGTTTATCGAAGATTATGCGAATGTTTTTATTTGATGCTGAAAGTAAATGAATACTTTCGATTTTGCCGTTTTTAAGTTCCGCTTTCACTCTGGTATTTCCGTTTGCAAGCAAATCAAAGGTGACATCGTTCCAATCGTCAGGTATAGCCGGGAATAATTCAATTGTGTTTCCTCTGCATTGCATAAGCATATTCTGTAATGCATCTGCTGCACAAAAATTACCCTCTAACGAGAACAGACGATAAGTCAGAATGCTTTTGCCCGTTCTTTTATAGTCGCCGTTTACATGAAATGTGTTGGAAAGGCAAAAATCATTCCAAAAGGTTTTCAGTGTCTTTGCAGCAGCATTGCCTCTTTTTTGTATTGCCTGTAAATTTGCAAGCCATGCAAAGGAGTAGCCGCAATACTCCTTTGTGCCCAGCCTTTCCAGATCAGAGATGGACGCGTCAATAATTGCTTTGCTGTGATTTGAATACTCTAATAGTCCTAACGGATAAATAGATATTAAATGTGAAAAATGTCTGTGTGAACGCTTTTGCCTTTCATCTGCTGAAAGCATTAAAACATTATCTGTATCAACTGGTAGATTCTGTAATTGATTTAAGACATTCTGCCATTTTTTCGTGTCATCTGATATATTCAGCTTTTCAGATAATTCGAGCAGATTTTTAAAATGGCGGATTATCATTGCATTGTCATAATTAGAATTGGGCTTAAGCCATGCTTTTAATCTGTTATCGTGTGTTTCGGGTGAGGATGATAACGGTAAAACAAGCTTTCCGTTTTTATCCTTTTTCATAATGGAAAGCAGGAATTCTCCGTATTTTTTCATATACGGATATGCTTTGCTTTTCAGCAAGTCATTATCATCTGCGTAGTCACAGTATTCCTTAATTCCGTGACACAGCCAAGCCTGATTTGTAGGGGACAGAGCGTACATTGCCCAGCCGCCGAGTGCATTGCCGTTTATATCCATAACTGACGGCAGGCATAAGCCCTCTGCACCATAAAATTTATGTGCGAATTCTTCCGCCTTTTTCACATTATCAAGCAGAAAATCAATATAGCTTTTTCCGCAGGAAAGGTGATTTGATTTCAGATAGCTTAAATAACATAGCTGAATATTCAAATCAAAATGATAGTCACCCTTCCAAGGTGGCAGCTGTCCGTTGTCTGCAGTCCATACGCCCTGCAATGGCATAGGCGCAAATCCCTCTCTTGAACAGGAGCCTAACAGATAATTTGTGATATACCATTTTTGTTCAAAATATTTGTCAGGCAGGCTGATATAGCTTTCGTTCCAGAATTTGCACCACCATTCTTGATGCTCCTTGAAATTTTCGCTATAGCCCAGTTTGATGGCATCACTTAAAAGAGCAATTGCATTGTCTATGGTTTCTTTTTTATTTTTCGCAATAGAAACTGTGTAAGCGGCTTCGTTTTCCAAAGCAGCAATGAATATGCCATAGGTTAGCGTATCATTCACCTTTTGTGTGAAATATTTGTATTCAATGTTGTTTGCTGAAAGCAAGCCTTTTTCAGCCTTTTCATAGTGAAGATTTTTCAAGGATTGTGTGATGGCTGCTTTTGTTTTGAATTTATTTTTTGTTCCGATTTCACCATATTCCGGGTTTTCAATCGTAAAATTCAGTGGTTGGTTTGAACGGATAAAGCCGATTGATTTTTCAGCATGAACAAAGCTTTCAATTTTTATATCCTTTGATTTTATCTGCGCCTGTGCATTTGCAATATTAAGCTCGGCAAAATCAAGATTTTTATTTCCGAGTTCTAGTATTATTTTGCCTGCGGGCAGCTTGGTTGGTGTTGGCTTTGCGTATGGTGTATCAAAAACTTTAGATATTTTGCGTTTTCTTTTTTGCTTAACAAATTTCTGAAGGGCCTGATATGTAAAATCACCCTCAGGCTTTACCGCATCGCTGCAATCCCAAAGATTACCCTTGTCAATGCTTAGACGCAGCTTATTACCATTTCCCCATATCAGACAGCCGATATCTCCATTGCCAAGAGGTAAGCCGTCATCCCAGTTCTCTATATTATTTTTATACTTTAAATTGCAGTAACTGCTTGGTAACATAAAAACACCCCTTTACTTTTATTATACAGTGAAGGGGTGTTTCATAACTTTATATTTTCAGCCTAAAAGTTTAGAAATGCAATCAAAAAGCGTATGTATCTTAATGTTGAAGACACATACGCTTTTATCAGAATTTCAGTTTTCTGAATTTATTTGGTGATTGACCTGTATTTTTGGTAAAGAAATAAATGAAATTAGATTCGCTGTTAAAACCAATTTCATATGCAATCTGAGATATACTCATATCCGTTTTCTGCAGATAGTCTTTCGCGCGGTTAAGCCTTGATACAAGCACAAAATCATAAGGAGAAAAGCCTGTCTGCCGTTTGAAAACTCTTGTAAAATGAGAAGGACTCATATGAATACGATCAGCAATGTCTGAAACAGAAAGCTTTTCGTTCAGATGTTCAAGAATATATTTTTTGGACTCCTGTATACTGTCCTCATAGCTTGCATTATTTTTTGTGCTGATATGAACGGGATTTAAAAGCTCGGAAAGTGTTTTATAAATATCAAGTGAAAGGCTGATTTCGCTTGGCTTATCCTCTGAGGCTATGCCGTTGAAAATTCGGAATAAAAGTCTTTTTACATGATCGGGATCACTGCATTTAATCAGATTGCCTTCATTCCTAACAATTTCTTCATAGAATTTTTTACAGTTTTGTCCGCTGAAATGAATCCATACAGATTCAAAGCTGTCATCAGTGTAGTATTCGTGTGGCTTGAAGCAGTCAAGAATTACGGTGTCACCTGCATGGGCAGTTGTATGCTTTGCGTTTTGAACAAAGGTAAAGCTGCCACTGATAATATGGGTAATAAGCAGGCTTTTATAATCCTTGCGGATAAGATGATAGTTTTTTACACAAAAGAAATGCCCTGCACTTATAGGATAAAAATACAAATCCTTTGCAGTTGGCGAAGGTGATGAAAAGTAAAAATCGGATTTTTTCAATACGCCTGTTTCAGTTGATTTCATGTTTTTCACCTCATATTATATAAATAGCAGGATTTCTAAATAATCAGGTTGATTTTCGCAAGTATCTATTGTTCGTTCATTATATAATGTAACTATAAAAAAGTCAAATATTACGGCTTTTTTGGTAAAAACGCAAAGAGGTAATAGAATGAACAATAAAGTAAAAGTATGGGAAGAAAAGATTGTTATACCAACATATCCCGTTGGTGAGCCTGATAAAAATCCTATGTTTTTAGAAAAAAGAGTGTATCAGGGCAGCAGCGGAAAGGTTTATCCACATACAGTTATTGACAAAATTTATGATGAAAAAATGGATAAGGAATACACCGCAGTATTTCTTGAAAATGATTTTATAAAGGTAATGATTTTGCCTGAAATCGGCGGAAGAATTCAGCGTGCAACAGATAAAACGAACGGCTATGATTTTGTTTACTATAATCATGTAATAAAGCCTGCGCTGGTTGGTCTTGCAGGTCCGTGGATTTCAGGCGGTATTGAATTCAACTGGCCGCAGCATCATAGACCAAGCACATTTGATTCTGTTGATTATACCTTTTATGAGAATAAAGACGGCAGTGCAACAATTGTTGTAGGTGAAATTGAAAATATGTTCCGTACAAAGGGTATGGCAAAAATTTCACTTTATCCTGATAGCAGTTATATAGAAATCAAAGCACAGCTTTATAACAGAACAAATACAGAGCAGACCTTTTTATGGTGGGCAAACCCTGCTGTTGCGGTAAATGATTATACTCGTTCCGTTTTTCCGCCTGATGTTACTGCGGTTATGGATCACGGTAAGCGTGCAGTGTCAACCTTTCCGATTGCTACAGGTACATATTATAAGGTGGATTACAGCAAGGGTGTAGATATATCAAGATATAAAAATTTGCCAGTTCCAACCTCCTATATGGCTGCAAAGTCTGATTATGATTTTGTAGGCGGGTATGATGACAAGCAGCATGCAGGTATACTGCATGTTGCTGATCATCATATTTCACCTGGCAAAAAGCAGTGGACATGGGGCTGTGGTGATTTCGGTCAGGCGTGGGACAGAAATTTAACGGATAATGACGGACCTTATGTTGAGCTGATGACAGGCTGCTTTACAGATAATCAGCCTGATTTCACATTTATTGCACCACTTGAGGAAAAGCGTTTTACACAATATTTTATGCCGTATCAGAAGCTTGGCACAGTTCACAATGCCACCAAAGATTTGGCAATAAATTACGAAAACGGTGCAGTGAATCTTTATGCAACAGGCAATGTTGGTGAAATTACGGTTTTGGCTTATTCTGATGATAAATGTATATTTGAAAGAATTGCTGTTTTGCATACAACGGATTATTGTTCTTTTGATGTTGAAAATGCAGAGAAAATTATTATCAAAAGAAACAACCGTACTTATCTTGAATACATAGTAAATGGTAAAAAACAGGATGTTCCTGAGGCGGCAAAATGCCCACCTGAACCAAAGGACTGCAAAACAAATGAAGACTTATATTTATATGGACTTCATATTGAGCAGTACAGACACGCAACCTATCTTGCAGAGGATTATTATTCAGAAGGTTTAAAGCGTGATGATACGGATATTCGCCTTAACAACGCTTATGGAAAGTTACTTTTAAAGAGAGGACTTTTCAAGGAAAGCGAAAAGCATTTCAGAAAGGCTGTTGAAAAAGCAATCCGTTCAAACCCAAATCCATATGACAGTGAGCCGTATTATAATCTTGGTTTATCGCTTTTGTATCAGAACAGACTTGAGGAAAGCTATGATGCCTTTTATAAATCCACATGGAGCAATGCCTGCCAGGAATCAGCTTTTTATCATCTTGCTTGTATTGCAATGCGAAATGGTGAAGCAGATTTGGCGCTTGAGCATATTGAAAATGCAGTTATAAAAAATGCGCATAATATCAAGGCACTTGATTTAAAGGCATTGATTTTAGAAAGTCAAGGTTTAGAAAATGATGCACAGGAACTTGCTAAATCTGTTTTAAAAATTGATCCGCTTGATGTAATCAGTAAGCATATTCTTGGAGAAGGTCCGGTGATTTCTTTCAATACAGCTATTGAAATTGCCATTGAATATGCAAACAGCGGCTTTATAAATAAGGCTGTAAAAACACTTGAAGGTGATACGAGCAATTATCCGTTAATACAGTATTATCTTTGTTATTATCATCATTTGCTTGGTAATGAAAATAAGGCAAAGGCTTATCAGAATCTCGCACAGAATGTTGATTTTGTCGGTTGTTTTCCGCACAGAATGGAAGATTTGATTGTTCTTGAATATATTGTATCATCTTATGAAAAAGACTTTGCAGCACGTTATTATCTCGGCTGCCTGCTTTATGACAAGAAACGCTATGATGATGCAATCAATCAGTGGGAATCTTCAATATCTATTTATAATAAATTTCCGACAGTGCATAGAAATCTTGCTCTTGCCTTTTACAATAAAAAGCATGATGCCGATAAAGCAGAAAAAGAGCTTGAAACTGCATTTGCACTTGATACTACAGATGCACGAGTGCTTATGGAACTCGATCAGCTTTATAAAAAGAACGGCAAATCAGCAGATACGCGTTTGTCAATGTTGAACAAACATATTGATTTGGTTGTATTCAGGGATGATTTGCTAACTGAATACATAACACTTTTGAATACGGTTGGAGAATACGAAAAAGCATTTGATATGACTATGTCGCATAAATTCCACCCATGGGAAGGCGGAGAAGGAAAAATAACTGCACAATATGCTTTCTCTTTAACGGTAATGGCGAAAGCAGAAATTGAAAGTGGAAATTCTGATAAAGCGATTGAACTGTTGAAGAAAACAGCAGAATATCCGCACAATCTTGGTGAAGGCAAGTTATACGGTGCACAGGAGAATCTGCAGAATTATCTTTTAGGTGTTGCCTATGAAAAGCTTGGTGAAGCCGAACAAGCAGAGAAGTATTTTGAAAAGGCAGCAGCAGGCTTGTCAGAACCACAGAGTGCGATGTTCTATAACGATCAGCCGCCTGAAACCATATTCTGTCAGGGATTGGCATTGCAAAAGCTTGGCAAATATATGGATGCAGATATTCGTTTTAACAAGCTGATTGATTATGCAGATAAGCATATGAATGATGATGTGAAAATTGATTATTTTGCAGTATCCCTGCCTGATTTCCTTGTATTTGATGAGGATTTAAACAAGAAAAACAAGGTGCATTGTTTGTTTATGAAAGCACTCGGTTTACTTGGAACAGGCGAAAAAGACAAAGCAAATGAATGCTTTGAACAGGCATACCATTTAGAAAAATATCATTTTGGTATGAACAGCTATATTACATTATTTAATATTAAGGAGTAAAAAGAAAATGGATAAAATCAGAAAGTTTTTTGGATTCAAAGCAGTTAAAATTATAATCGGCATTTTATGTGCACTTGCAGTGATTGTTGCAGGATGCAACTTGTATTTTGCAAAGGTTGCACTTGTTGAACAAAAGGGTGTTGCAGTTTGTGACGCATGGTCACCTGATGATATATATACCTCTGATTATGCACAGACACTTGATGCAGGCAGTGAGGATTTTAAAATTCTTTGCCTTACAGATGTACATATCAGAAACCATGGCACCTTTGCGGCAGGTCTGGGTGTAAACTTTATTCTTGACGGTATGAGTGAAATTCAGCTGAAAAAGCTGATAAAAAATGTAAATCCCGATTTGATTGTTGTTGGCGGTGATACAGTTCTTACAGCGTGGAATGATATCTGCACACAGCAGTTCTGTGATTTTATGGAAAAGTTTGAAATTCCTTGGGCACCTGTTTTCGGTAATCATGATTATGAGGGTAGAGCAGACAAAGCTAAGCTTTCAGAAATTTATGAGGCAAGTGAAAATTGCCTTTTCAAAAGCGGTCCTGAAGGAATGAACGGAATGGGCAACTACATTGTGAATATTACAAGAAATGATGAGGTTGTTTATTCTTTATTTATGATTGATGACGGTCAATTCAGAATTGTAGACGGTGCAGTCAGTGACGGCGGTGTTGGTGAAAATCAGATTGCATGGTATAAGTGGGCAGTAAACGGAATTCAAGAAACAAGTGGAAAATCAGTTCCGAATATGGCATTTATGCATGTAGCAGTTCCTGAGTATTCACAGTTTGAGGATGGCTTTGAAATGGGTATCCGTGGAGAAGGCACATGTACTGCAAAGGTAAATGACGGTTTCTTTGATGTGTTCAAAGCAAACGGCGGTACACATATGTTTGCAGGTCATGACCATAACAATAACTTTATTACAGAATATGAGGGTGTTACACTTGGTTATATGACAAAGAGCTCTTATAACTGTTACTTTACCTTTGATGCACTCGGCGGCACAGTTTTAACACTGGATAAGGATAATAATGTAGATATTGAAATTGAAGAATTCTAACGGTGAATGATATGAATAAAATAACCTCTATCTTCAATTCTCTTAAAAGCGGATGGTCGAAAGCACCTGACGGAAGGTATTTAACCTTCAGGGAAATGGCGTGCTACGGGTTCAGCGGACTTGGCGTAAGCTTTATTGTGAATGTGATTACGGCTGTAATTACTGCAACACAAATTCCTTATATTTATGAAATTGATGTTATTCACGGAACAATTATTTTTTCAGCTGTCGGTGTTCTGAATCTGATTATACAGCCGTTTTACGGTAAAATGCTTCAAAATACAAAAACAAAATGGGGACGCTATAAGCCCTATGTCATCGGCATAGCACCGATTATTTCCCTGTTTGTTGTGTTGGCAACCTGGCTTCCGCAGGTTGATTCAATGACGTTCAGAATTGTATATGCTTACTGCACCTGTATTCCGTCGCTGGTACTGTGGAATATTTGGTACAATACTTTTTATATGATTCCTGCTGCTATGACACCTGTATCACAGGAACGAACAGATATGCTTTCTCCTGTTGGACTGATTATGGGCTTTGCACCTACGGTTATGAATTTTATAATTGGCCCTATCCGTGCGCATTTTATGGCACAGGGGCGTGAATATATGGCATTCAGGCTGATGGGCTTAATCAGTACGGTTATCGGTGTTGTGCTTGTATTCCTTATTTTGAAAACAAAGGAACGCATTTTTGATACGCCTGAGGAAAAAGAAAAAATAGGTGTTGGTGAAGGTCTTAGGCTGGTTATGCAGAATAAGCCCTTGATGATTTATACACTGGCTATGATTATCGGCAGTCTTCGCGGTGTGGCTGAGATGAACAGCTATTACATTGGTCAGTTCAGATATGGTGAAACGACTGAGCAGGGGCTTTCTCTTTTTTCAATGCTCAGCCCGATTGTCGGTTTTGCGGCTACACCAGCTATGCTGCTTCTTCCGTTTATGACAAGAAAATTCAATAATAAAAGTATTATGATTGCATGGCAGATCATCAATATTGTTACATACGGTGTGCTTTGGTTTGTCGGTTATGAAAATATACCTGTAGGCAAAACAACGGCAATTGTTATAACAGTGGCTCGCTTTGTCACCTGCTTTAATGCGGTGGGTACGCTTACACCGATTATGCTTTCTGAAATATACGATTATCAACAGTGGAAAACAGGCAGACGTCTTGAGGGCTTTATACAGACCTTTGCTATATCCTTAACAGGTCTTGCAGCACAGTTTGCAATGTTTATACCAACCTTTATTCAGCAGAAAATCGGTTTTCAGCCGATGAATTTTAAAAATGGTGCAGAGTATCTGCAGGAAAATGTGGATATTATGAATCGTTGGTTTGATATCTCAGCAGGCATTACAGTTATCAGCGGAATACTGTTTGTTGCGGTTATGCTGTTTTATCCGCTGAGTAAGAAAAAATATGCCGCAGTTATGGATGAACTTAAAAGGAATGCATGCGGCGAATTAGAAACAGAGTCATCATGTTAAATCGGAATATTTGATTTGATATTTCCTGAACAGTATGATAATGGGCATGCAAAAAATTTTATGCTGTTGTTATAGGCAACAAGCACCAATACGTAAATATTAAAAAAGGATGCATTTTAAGTTGAAAACAAACGCAACATATTTTGTAAATGATAAAGAAAAGCCGCTCAGATACGGCGAAATAAATTTAATAAATCTAAAAAGAAAAAGACTCCGTGGTGAGCCTGAAAAAGAGGGGATACCGGTTTATCCGGTTTTCTGCGGCTTTTGCGGAACGGATTTTGAACTGATGAAAATGGGCAGAAGTTGCGATCTTGATGCCAAATTCCCGCAGGGTGAAGCAAGGCTTATCAATGGTCACGAGGGTGTTGTCTGGGTGCCTGATGAAAAACGCTTTGCCATTGTTTTAATTCGCGGCGGTGACAGCTTTGATCCTACTCGCTTTACAGAGGACGAAACCTATTTTGAATATGGATGTGACGGTGCAGACGGTATATTCTGTGATAAAGGTTATTTCAATCCTGATATGCTTTTGCATTTGCCGGATAAGTATGAAAGCATGCGCAAGCTGCCTATGTCGCTTGCAAAGCGACTTGTGTTTTCGGACCCTTATGCCTGTGCAATCTTTCAACACGAGCGAATGTGTGATATTGGTGTTGCACAGAATTTCAGAGTTGAGCTTGCAAAGCATAATTGCAGTGAAGCACTTGCAAAAAAGCTTGCTTATGAAAGCACCTTTGACAGAGTTGTCATTTTTGGTTTAGGAACAACAGGTTTGTTCATTGGTGATCAGATAAGAAGAAACCACAAAAATGCCAAAATTCTTTTTGTTGCTCGCAGCAGTGAAAAAAGCAGTAAAGCAGAGTTTGTAAAATCAAATTTACATTCTGATTATCTGTCAACTGCTAATATGACAGAAACTGAAATGGCTGAAAACATTGTTAAAAGTCTTGGCGGAACTGCAACTGTATTTGTCGGTACATCAGGAACAGAGCTTGAAAGCAGGATTGCATTTGAGCATGGTGTTCTGGGTTGCAACGGAATTTACGACAGCTTTTCACTCGGTCCGAAGGTTGCATTTGATACAATGCCGTTCGGCTTTAAAAATCAGGTGATACTGGCATCTATCAATTTCACACAAAAGCATATGGAACAGGCGATTGAAATTCTGTGTGATAGTCATTTTGATGAGCTTGTGGAGCTTATTGATAAGGATGAATTTATCAGCAATCCTGTTTATGCTTATGAAAATAAAATTTATTCAAAGGCTGCACCTCTTAAAACGGCAGTAATATGGAATAAAGAATTTATTGACGAGGAAAAATGATGAAAGCAATTGAGATAACAAAACCATTTGAAATAAAAACAATTGAAAAGGATATGCCGAAAGCAAAGGATGGAGAGGCACTCTTGAAGGTGCTTTATTGCGGAATTTGCGGTGCGGACGTTGCATCATTCACGGGCAATCAGCCGTTTACGACATATCCGAGAATACCGGGCCACGAATTTTCAGCACAGATTGTTGAAATTGGCGAAAATGATAAGGGACTCAAAGCAGGCGATGTTGTTACCTGTAATCCATATTTTAACTGTGGAGAGTGCTATTCCTGTAAGCGAGGAATTGTGAATGCCTGCACAGATAATCAGACTATGGGTGTTCAGCGTGACGGCAGCTTTCAAGAATATATTACAATGCCGATTGAACGCATAATCGACGGCAAAGGCTTGTCTGCAAAAGAGCTTGCGCTGATTGAGCCGTTCTCTATTTCTGCTCATGCACTTTCAAGAGCAGAAGTAAAGGAAGGGGATAATCTGCTGATTATGGGTGCAGGCCCTATCGGATTGTTTGCACTGATTAAAGCAAAGGCAATGGGTGCAAGAGTTGCCATTGCAGATTTACTTGAAAGCAGATTGAATCTTGCAAAGGAATATGGCGCTGATTTGGTTATCAACAGCAAAACAGATAATCTTGATGAAAAATGCCTTGCATTTACAAACGGAAACGGCTTTGATGCTTGTGTAGAGGCGTGCGGATTGCCTGTCACATTTCTTAGCTGTATTGAACAGGCAGCACATGGCGCAAATATCATTCTTATCGGCAACGGAAAGAAAGAAACAACATTCCTGCATTCCATTATTCTGAAAAAAGAGCTTAATATTTTCGGCAGCCGCAATGCGTTTACAAAGGATTTTGAAGAATTGATTAATCTTGTTCAATCCAAAAAGGTAAATCCGCTTAATATGATAAGCGGTGTATATGATGCTGATGATGCAAAAGCTGCCTTTGATGCACTTGTGAATAATGACGGTACTCTTGCTAAGCTGCTTATTAAATTTTCAGATGCGGAGTAGATTATGAAAGAAAAAATATTACAGTTTGGAACAGGCAATTTTTTGCGTGGATTTGCAGATTATTTTGTTGATGAAATGAATAAGCAAGGCTTATATGACGGTAAGATTGCAGTTGTATCGCCAACGAATTCAAAGACTGTTGAAATATTAAATCAGCAGAATTGTATATATAATCTCTATCTGCGAGGAATAGAAAATGGCAAAGAAATATGCGAACATACAGAAATTCATTCAATCAGCCGTACAGTCAATCCGTATGCTGATTTTGATGCATATCTTGCGCTTGCACATAATCCTGATTTCAGATTTATTATTTCAAATACTACAGAGGCGGGCGTTGAATATGTACCTGATAATCAGTTTGAAGATAAGCCTGCAAAATCATTCCCTGCAAAGCTTACGCAGCTTTTATTTGAAAGATTTAATGCAGGTCTGAATGGCTTTATAATTCTTGCCTGTGAGTTGATTGATAACAACGGATATGAACTGCAAAAATGTGTGCTTCGTTATGCCAAGCAGTGGAAGCTGGGTGAAGATTTCTATAACTGGGTGATTTCTGAAAACACATTCTGCAATACGCTTGTAGACAGAATTGTTACAGGCTACCCGAAGGATGAGGCGGAAGAATTATGCCCTGATGACGCATTGCTTGATACAGCAGAAATTTTTCACCTCTGGGTTATTGAGGGCAATTTTGAAAAGGAACTGCCTTTGCAAAAAGCAGGATTTAATGTGGTGTGGACAAATGATGCTTCACCATACAAAAAACGCAAGGTACGTGTGCTCAACGGTGCGCATACTTCAATGGTGTTCCCTGCCTTGCTTTGCGGTATAGAAACTGTTGGTGAATGCCTGAATGATGAGTATGTAAATGAATATTTAAAAACAAATTTATTCAGATATATTATCCCTGTTCTTGGAGAGAATGATGATAATATTGCCTTTGCAAATGCCGTGCTTGAACGTTTTGCAAATCCGTATATCAAGCATCAGCTGAAATCCATTTCACTCAATTCTTTAAGCAAGTTTGCTGTTCGTGTTTTGCCGACAATGCTTGATTATAAAAATATGAAAGGCAGCTATCCGAAAACGCTTGTATTTTCATTAGCCTGCCTGATTGAATACTACAAAACGCAAGCACCGCAGGATGATGAAGCAGTAATTGAATATATAAAGAAAAACGATATAAAATCCATCCTTTCAAACGCAGATTTGTGGGGAAGTGATTTATCAGATATGCTTGATACTGTTGAAGAAAGCTTACAAAAAATACACACGGTTGGAATCAGAGAGGCAATGAAATGGGCTTTATCGTAATTAACAAAACAGATAATGTTAAGGTGTCACTGGATCATGGACATAAATATGCTTTGTGCGATATTGCAAAGGGTGAACAGATAATCAAATACGGCTTTCCGATTGGCACTGCAAGTGAAAATATAAAAAGTGGAGAGCATATTCACAGCCATAATCTGAAAACGGCACTTTCTGGTGAACAGGAATATACATATACACCTGAAATAAACAGTATTGAAAAACAAGAACCTTTAACAATTTCTGCCTATGTCCGTAAAAATGGTGACATTGGTATACGCAATGACATATGGATTGTGAATACTGTGGGCTGCGTGAATAAAATTGCACAAAAGCTTGCTGATAAAACAGGAGCATTCTGCTTTACGCATCCATATGGCTGCAGCCAGCTTGGTGATGACCATCTGCATACACAACAGATTTTGTGCGGCTTGATTCAGCACCCCAATGCAGGCGGTGTGCTTGTTTTAGGTTTAGGCTGTGAAAATAATAATATTGCTGAACTGAAAAAGGTTCTTGGCGAATATGATGCGCAAAGAGTAAAATTTCTGAACTGTCAGGATTGTGATGATGAAATTGCAGAGGGTGTAAAAATAATTACCGAATTGCAAAGGCAGGCAGAGAAAGACGAGAGAGATAATGTTCCGATTTCAAAGCTGAAAATCGGACTTAAATGCGGCGGCAGTGATGGGCTTTCCGGCATTACTGCCAATCCGTTAGTCGGCAGAATTACAGATAAAATTGCTGCAATGAACGGCACGGCAGTATTAACAGAAGTGCCTGAAATGTTTGGTGCAGAGCAGCTGTTAATGAACAGATGCGTTGACAAAAAAGTGTTTGATAATGCTGTTTTAATGATCAATAATTACAAAAAATATTTTATCAGCCACAATCAGCCTGTCAGTGAAAATCCCTCACCGGGTAACAAAGAGGGAGGCATAACAACACTGGAAGAAAAATCACTTGGTTGTGTTCAGAAGGGCGGAAATGCACCTGTAACAGCCGTACTTGACTATGGCGATTTTGCTCAAAAAGCAGGGCTTAATCTGCTGAACGGACCTGGAAACGATATAGTAGCAATAACCAATTTAACAGCAGCCGGCTGTCATATGATTTTATTTACAACAGGCAGGGGAACACCGCTTGGTGCACCTGTGCCGACTATTAAAATTTCAACAAATTCAAGCCTTGCACAAAGAAAATCCAATTGGATTGATTTTGATGCAGGCAGATGCCTTTGCCAAAATTGTGATGATGATTTACTGAATCTCATTATCGAAACTGCAAACGGAAAACAAACAAAAAACGAAATGAACGGCTATCGTGAAATTGCAATCTTTAAAGACGGAGTAACACTATGATTATTGATGCGCATACGCATTTATGGAAAAAACAAAACGGCTTGGTAAACGGTAAATCCGTAACTGCATTAAAAAACGGAAAAAGTGATTTTGGTGGCGAAATTCGTCAGATGATGCCGCCGTATATGATAAATGGCGAAAACGATGCCGAAATGCTTATATCCAATATGGATTATGCAGGCGTTAACGGTGCAGTTATAACACAGGAAGAGATTGACGGCAATCAGGATGCATATCTGCTGACTGCCAAAGAAAAATATCCTGAAAGACTTAAAATCTGCTCCCTTTATGAAGAGAATAAGCCATATACGCTTGATGGCTTTGATGGCATTAAAATTTGTGCCGGGAGATTGTCTGCACAGGACTTAACCAAGCATTATTCCGTGTTTGAACAGGCTTATAAAAACAACAAGTTTGTTTCTATCGATCTTGCAGACGGAGATTTACAGACTGCATCCCTGCGTGAAATTATTCAGCAACTGCCTGATTTGAAAATTGCAATCGGTCATTTCGGTATGGTAACCACAGATGGCTGGTTAGAACAGATTAAGCTGGCGCAATATAAAAATGTTTATATAGAAAGCGGTGGAATTACATGGCTTTTTAACAGTGAGTTTTACCCATATCCGTCAGCAATAAAAGCGATTTATGAGGCTGCTGAAATCTGTGGCTTTAACAAGCTGATGTGGGGTAGTGATTACCCGCGCACGATGGTTGAAATTACATATAAAATGAGTTTCGATTTTATAGTAAAATCAAAAGAAATGTCAGAAGAAAATAAGCAAAAATTCCTTTTTGACAACGCAAAAGGCTTTTATGCTTTTAATCATCTCAAACCGATTACACCGATAAAACATATGCTTTAGGAGAATTATGAAAATTTTAAATGCCGCAGATTACGGAATAAAAACCGAACAAGATATAACGCGTGAGTTGATAAATCTGATTGATACTGCAAAGCAAATTGACGGAGAAAAGACAATTTGCTTTGAAACAGGTACATATTATATCGACAGTGAAAAGTGTAAACAATATATGCTGTATATTACAAATACAGTAGGTGACAGTGAATTTTCATCAGAAGAAACGCCGCACTTGAATGCAGTGCCGTTCTATTTTGACAGTATTGACAATTTAGTATTTGACGGCAATGATTCAGTATTTATTATTGATGGTAAGTTAACTAATATTGCTGTAGAAAATTGCAGTAATATAACCTTAAAAAACATTGAAATACGTCATGCTCATCCCGATATGCATGAGCTTAAGGTGGAAAAAGTAACACCGTTTTTTGTCGATTTTCAGATAGACAGGGACAGCCAGTATTATTTCAAAAATGGCAAGCTTTATTTTTTCGGCAAGGATTATTGTGAGGCAGCGGACAAAAATGCTTTGAATGCCCACTGGATTGGACTAATTAGAAAAGACACACCGAACAGAATTAACCGAGTATCACATCCGCTGATTGGCGCAGCGAAAACAGTTGATTTGAAAAACGGAAAAATAAGAGCGTATTATTTGAATACCTTTAGGTTTAAAACAGGTGACTGCTTTTATCTGTTTGATGTTCGCCGTCAGTTTGCAGGCATTTTTATAAATCAGTGTTGTAATGTAACGCTTGAAAATATAAAACAGCGTTTTAATTATTCGCTTGCCCTTGTTCTGCAGGACAGTGAGAATGTAACAGTAGATTCCGTTTCGTTTGCACCTGAACAGAATTCAGCAAGAAAAATGGCATCTGTTGCAGATTTTATGCAGGTTTGTATGTGCAGAGGAAGAGTATCCGTCACAAACAGCCTTTTTGACGGTGCAGGTGATGATTGCTTAAATGTTCACGGTGTGCATTTCGGTATTAAAGCGATTAACAAAAATAAGATGACAGTTGCTTTTATGCATCGTCAGTCACACGGCTATCAGCCGATACATATCGGTGACGAAATTGCATTTATCAATCCGAAAACGCTTTTGCAATATGGCAAGGCAACAGTTAAAGCTGCAAAGCTGCTTAACGAATATGAGATTGAATTAACGCTTGACGCAGCAGGAAATGCAAAGGTCGGTGATGTGATAGAGGATATATCCGCCTGCCCTGATGTTTATTTTGCAAATAATACATTAAATAGAATTATCACAAGGGGATTGCTGCTGACTACAAGAGGCAAGGTCGTTATTGAAAATAATCATTTTATCAGTAATTCGATGAGCGGTATTCTTTTATCAGATGATGCCAAAAGCTGGTATGAAAGCGGTATGTGCTGTGATGTTACAATACAGAATAATACCTTTGATTATTGCGGTGAAACACCCATTCTAATAAAGCCGGAAAATGCAGTGCATCAGGGGGCAGTTCACAAAAACATAAGCATTAAAAATAATATATTTAAAGCTTACAAAGGATATTGTATTCGTGCAAAATCAACAGACAATATTGAAGTTGCAGGAAATCAATTTAATTCCGGCAAAATTATAAAATCAAAAAACTGTTCTAATGTTAAATCGGAGTAGGAATATGGAAGAAAAGAAAATGCAGGATTATCTGCACATAATTGATGAAGTAATTGAAAATGGAAAATATAAGGCTGATTGGGAAAGTCTTTCGCAATACGGTGTTCCGCAGTGGTACAGGGATGCAAAATTCGGCATTTTTATTCACTGGGGTATATATGCCGTGCCTGCTTATATGAGCGAATGGTATTGCCGAATGATGTATTATAAAGGGAATCCAACCTATTGGCATCATGTCAGAAAATATGGAAAAAGCTTTAATTACCGTGATTTTATACCTATGTTCAAGGCTGAAAAATTTGATGCGGATGAATGGGCTGAATTTATAAAATCAAGCGGTGCTAAATTTATGATGCCTGTCGGCGAGCATCACGATGGCTTTAAAATGTATAACAGTGATCTGAATGAATGGACATCTGTTAATATGGGACCCCAAAGAGATATTCTTGGTGAATTAAAAGCAGCTTGCGAAAAGAACAATTTAATTTTTTCAACCTCAAGCCATCGTGCTGAGCATTTCTGGTTTTTAAACGGTGGCTCGACACTTCGTTATGATAATGAAACGAAGGATGAAAAATATCGTGAGCTTTACGGTCAGTGCCATAATATACATAAGAAAAATAATTTGTTTACAATGTTAAAGCAGGAGCATGGTATTGAGCCGACAGAAGAATGGCTTAAGGATTGGCTTGTATCTTCCTGTGATCTGATAGACCGTTATCAGCCGTCATCGCTCTTTTTTGACTGGTGGGTGTCCTATAAAGCATTCAGGCCGTATATGAAAAAATTCCTTGCCTACTATTACAATCGTTCGCTTGAATGGGGCAAAGAGGTATGCGTTTATTATAAGTCGGATGCGGTTATGTACAACTGTGCAATTTTTGACAGAGAGCGCGGACAGCTTGAAAACATCAGCCCTTATATATGGCAGGGCGAAACCTCAACGGCATATAACGCATGGAGCTATTGCACAACCAATCATTTTAAAAAGCCTGAAATTATTGCCTGCAATCTGCTGGATGTCATCTCGAAAAACGGCTGCTTTGTGCTGAATTTAGGACCAAAGGCAGATGGAACCTTCTGTGAAGAGGAAAAGAATATTATTGCAAAAATAGGTAAATGGACCAAACGAAATGAAGAGGCAATATGGGGCACACAGCCTTATAAAGTATTTGGTGAGGGTAAAAAGCAAAAGGGTGGCTCTTTTACAGAGCATTTCAGCTACACCTCAAAGGATTATCGTTTCACCTGCAAAACAGGTGTTGTTTATGCATTTGCATTGAAGCCAAAAGGAAAAGCAGAATTTAAAATCAAATCGCTTGCAGATACGATGGATTTGTTCCACTGCGTAATTAAGAATATTTCTGTTCTTGGCAGCAATGTTAAAGTAAGCTTTGCACAAGATACGAAAGGATTAACAGTTAAGCTTAGCGAAAAGGTTGAAGATACAATGCCGATTTGCTTTAAAATTGAGGTGGATTAAATGAAAAAGAGCAACATTAAAATAGGTTATAATGAATTAACAGGTGATTATGAAATTAAGCACAATGGCTTTTCTTGGGTGAGTGACGGCAGAAGACCGTATATTATTCTGCGAAAAAAGGTTGGCAGTAAGTATATCAGTACATACAGACCATTAATCAGTGCTTTGAAAAAGAGTGTTGAAAGATTTGATAATCAGATTATCTGCCGATACAGTGACTATGCTGCGTTTGGCGAAAAGCTTGATTTTACACTTGTTTGTACTGCGAAAATTACAGGCACAGATACAGTTGAGT
Organism: uncultured Oscillospiraceae bacterium; assembly: GCA_900544515.1. Classification (GTDB taxonomy): domain Bacteria; phylum Bacillota; class Clostridia; order Oscillospirales; family Acutalibacteraceae; genus Eubacterium_R. The sequence goes on from UQVI01000008.1 coordinate 21,545, forward strand.
TTTCATTAAAGGCAGAGAATGAAACAGGATATGATATTCAGGCAGTTTATTTTCCTGCTCCTTTTAATTCGAAGAAAAAAGGCAAAGAGTCCTATCATATCGATGCAATGCGAAACGGATTTATTTTGCCTGACGGCTATAAGAAAAATATTCTTTCAACAATCGGCTTTGAGCATTATTTACGAAAAATCAACACGGGTGACTGCTATATGCCGTTCTGGGGCAGAGTGTGCGATGGACACGGATTTTGTGCCATTGCTGAAACACCGTATGATGCTTGTATGTTTTCGTCACCGGGCAGGCACGGTGCTTTTGTAAATTCCGTGCATTGGATGTCATCTCTCGGCAAGCTTTCCTATGAAAGGAAAATTAAATTTATCTTCCACGAAAATTGTGATTACAACACAATTGCAAAGGATTACAGAAGGTATCTGATTGAAACAAATCAGTTTGTATCCATAGATGATAAAATTCAGAAAAATAAGAATATAAAAAATCTTATCGGCTGTCCTGTTTTGCATCACAAAATCTTTTCTCAGATTCAGCCAGCATCAAAATTTTATGATAAAAACGGCACAAATAAGGTGCTGTATGCAACCTTTGATCAGCGT
>UQVI01000009.1 GCA_900544515.1 uncultured Oscillospiraceae bacterium
ATAAGACGAAATCAGTCTTTTATAACCTATTGCTATTCAGTTTACCAAACTATATATAAATGACTTTTTATTCGTGTACCTTAAGTGAATGAATCATTTTTATAAAGGCAGGGTCCGAATGATCAACGATCTCGCTTTTACCAAGATCAAGACTTGAAATTTCAGCCATTTCATCGGCAGTCAGTTCAAAATCCCAGATATCCATATTCTGTTCCATTCTTTCAATATGCGTTGATTTCGGAATAATTACAACATTTCTCTGTACATTCCACTTAAGCACAATCTGAGCAGCTGATTTGCCGTATTTCTCACCGATAGCAGTCAGCATAGTATGAGAAAATATACCATGCTTGCCCTCAGCAAGAGGACCCCATGCCATAGGTGTAACACCGTACTCCTTCATATTTTCAAGTGCATTTTCCTGTGCAAAAAACGGATGAAGCTCAACCTGATTTACCGCAGGAATTACATCAACAGTTTCACAGAAATCAGCAAGAACAGCAGGGTAGAAATTGCAGACACCGATTGCCCTAACTTTGCCCTCTTTATATAATTCCTCCATTGCTCTCCAGGCACCATAATAATCACCCATAGGCTGATGAATCAGATAAAGGTCAAGGTAATCCAGTCCCAGCTTTTCAAGTGAGGTTTCAAAGGCTTTCTTCGCTTTCTCATAGCCTGCATCCTGTACCCAGAGCTTTGTTACAACAAAAAGCTCTTCTCTCGGTACACCGCTTTTGGCAATTGCTCTGCCGACTGCCTCTTCATTCATATAGGCAGCAGCCGTATCAATTAATCTGTAACCGCTTTTGATTGCATCAGAAACAGCATTTTCACACACCTGTTCATCCGGGATCTGGAATACACCAAAGCCCTCCAAAGGCATTTTTACTCCATTATTTAATGTTACGTACTTCATAAAATCTCCTGTCTTTTATTCATTTTGGTTATTTGAATTTATAATTTCCTGCAAGGTAACATGTTCATTTCTATATCTTGCATCTGCATTCTTTTCGCCGCGTTTCATTGTAATTGCCTTTTGCGGACAATGATGTGCACAGGCAAGGCAGTATTCACATTTATTATTTTTACGCACTGCAATACCGTTACCGATTACAATATTATTAATTGGGCAAACCTTTTTGCAAACACCGCAGCCGCTGCACAGGTTCGTTTTCATTTTAAGCTGACTGCCGTCGTTTTTCATAAGACCAAGCTTTTCCATCGTCCATACTTGCTTTGCAAGTCGCATACCGTGTACCGTTGGCTTTGGTATGCCCTGCTTTTTGGCAGCTATATCGGCAATGATTTCTTCTATCTTCTTTTCAGTGCCTTTATCTGCCTTTACTTCCTGTTCCATATCAAACACAGGAAGATAATTATCCACCATGGATACGGTGTTCATATAGTTTATTTTTATTCCCAGCTTTTCACATTCGGCAGGCACTGTCTCACATATAGCAGAATCGTGGTTGCCATATGTGCCGATAAAATATAAATAATTCGTATTGAACTTGGATTTTTTCAAAAAATCAATAACGATTTTCGGTGCACGTCCGGCATAAATCGGAAATACAATCCCTATACTTTCATCCGTAAAATCAAGCCTCGAGTGTCTTAATAGCTGTGGAATACTTATAGGATTGCTGTCAAGTTTCTTTGCTACATAAAGGCTGTTTCCTGTAGCAGTAAAATAAAAAAACCATATCCGTTCCTTTCAGTTATATATCAAGGCTGTTCACCCAATCCGCTACATCCTTTTCAGATACGCCTGACTGAAATCTTTCGCCGTCGAGCCAGTTGCCCGTACCTGCCATTTCCTTGAGGAGCTCGCCGCTTTCGCCCAAGCCTGAGCTTGTTGAGGTACAGAATGGAACAACTGTTTTTCCTGTAAAATCATTGTTTTTAACAAAGCTGTTTACAGGCCATGCCGCAATACCCCACCAGATCGGATAACCGATAAATACGGTATCATAGGCTTCCCAGTTATCCACAGTTGATGATAGCAGCTCAATATCCCTTGCACTTTCATTGTCGTGTTCATAATTAACACGGCTTGACTCATCTCTCCAGTTCAAGTCATTATCTGTATAAGGTTCTTTAGGTGCAAGCTCAAAAAGATCACCATTTGTTGCCTTTGCAATGTAGCCTGCTGCACTTTCAGTATTTCCGCTGGCTGAGAAATACACTACCAGAGTTTTTCCGTTATCTGCAGTGTTATCTCTGCCTGCAGGCTCAGTGGATACCTCTGTTGTCTGCTGCGTTTCGGATGTGCTCTGCGTCTCCTGCTGATGATCAGCGGAATTGCTGCACGCTGCAAAAGTAAATACCAATACCAATGATAAAAATAATGCGGTTAATTTTTTCATAATTAGTACCTCCGTTTTTAAAGACATTCTTTAAATATTTCATAAATTTCTTCGTGTGTCATTTTCTTATATGCAGTCGGAACAATGGCACAGGACGCTGCAATCGTCTTAAAATCAGTTGACTCATCTATTCCGATTTCACTGAATTTGGTCGGCATACCGATTTCCCTGATAAAACCTTCCAGTGCATCTATACCGGCAAGTGCAAGCTCTTCATCCGTCTTACCGTCAGGAGTGATACCCCATACCTCAGTTGCAAACTTTTTAAACTTAGGCAAGCCGTATTTATAAATATGGCGGTAATATACAGGGTGCAGAATTGCCAGACCCTCACCGTGATTGCAGTTTGTATATGCACCAAGCTGATGTTCCATCTGGTGACATTCAAAATCCGTCTTTTTGCCAAGCTTGATGATACGGTTTTCTGCCATTGTGGCATCCCACATTAGGTTGCTCCTGGCTGTATAGTCTTCCGGATTTTTGATTGCGGCACGCAGATTCCGTATAACATTTTTCATCAGTGCCTGTGAAATATCATCCGACACATTGCTTTCATTCGGCTCTCCGAAATACGTTTCCATAATGTGTGAAAGCGTATCAAACGCACCTGAAACCATTTGTCTTTTTGGTACACTGTAGGTATTTATCGGATCGAGCAATGCAAAAGCAGGATTGCATTTCGGATAATCCCTTCCTGTCTTTACATTGAGCTGCTCATTGGTTATAACAGCACCTCCGTTCATCTCACTGCCTGTACCGGAAACGGTTACAATTACACCAAGCGGCAGCGGTTCAAAATCAATAATACCCGGCTGTGCCCAGAAGTCAGACCAGATATCACCATCGTATTTTGCAGCCAGTGACACCGCCTTACAACAGTCCATAACAGATCCTCCGCCCACTGCAAGAATCAAATCAACATTACTGTTTTTTGCCAGGACCGCGCCCTCAAGCACCTTTGCATAAGTTGGATTGGGCATAATGCCTGAAAACTCAACTACAGTCTTGCCTGCTCCTTCAAGAACAGACATTACCTCATCATAAATTCCGTTACGCTTAATAGAGCCTCCTCCATATGCAATCATAACCGTATCGCCATAGTGACTTAAAAGGCATGAAAGGTATTCCTTAACACAGCCCTTTCCGAAAATAGCTTTCGTAGAATTTTCAAAAATAAAATTGTTCATAACCAACCTCCTGTTACATTTACATTATAAAAAAGTCGAGACCTCACAGGAAGTCTCGATTAGTCATTCAGTATATACCCCAGAGTAACAAGAGCCCAACAAAACAAGGTTTAAATCAACAAATTTTCACTTGTATGTCATAGGCTAAGGTTATTACCCATTTTTCATAACAGTATGAATTGCAGATAAAAGCTTTTTAACGCTGTCGCTCGGATGATCGCAATGGAGAAGTCCATAAGGAATGGAATAATCCCATTCAACAGGAAGGATTTTTAAAAGAGGATGAACACCCTTCCAGGCATCAATTGCCATAAGAATATCATTACTGTTCTGGCACTGATTGAAAACACTGACATTATAAAAATTAAAATCAACAATTTTAATTTCAGGGTGATTTGTCCATATCTCATCACGCAGTCTGTCAACATAGCTGCTCCAGCCTCTGCGTATCAGCATAAGATTTTCTCCGTGCAAATCCTCAATACTCAGCTTATCCTTTTCAGCTAAAGGATGATTAAGCGAAACTGCACAGCAGATAGGAACTCTGCATATTTCAAAGCCCTTACAATGTTTTATATTAAAATTTGACTCATCAAAAATTCCTGCAACCACATCAATATTCTGTCCCAGATTGTTGAGTATTCCCCTTGCGTTTTCAGGCGTATTTTCAAAGGGAATCAGCTGAAATTTAATATCCGGGCAAATTTTATGAATTTTAGGCCACAAATCAACAAGAAGCTGTGTCGGTGTCATTGGCGAAGAGCCAATACGAATCGTTGTATCATGATCATCTGTAACACATTTCGCCCTTGCAATCGACTCGTTACTGTACTGTATAAGATATTTTGCATCACTATAAAAGGATCGTCCTGCATTGGTAAGTATAAGTCCCCTGTGTGTTCTGTCAAACAACCTGACATCAATACTTTTTTCAAGCAGATTAATCTGCTTAATAACGGCTGAGGGGGTTATAAATAATTCCTCTGCAGCTTTATTGAAACTGCCTGCATCTGCCACACATATAAAAGTATCCAGCTGTGGATTATACATAAAATCACATCCTTTGTAAAATAAATCAAATCATATTTTGGCTAATCTTCCGCTGCCTTATTGATACAGTTCATTGCATTCAGGCTTCTCGGATAGCCGATATAAGGTAGGCACTGAGAAACGATTTTAATCAGAAAGTCCTTATCATTTCCCATATTCATATTGCCCTTTGCGTGGCCGATAAGCTGCGGCTCACATCCGCCCTGTGCTGACAGAAAACAGAAAGTAATCATTTCTCTTTGTGCAAGATTAAGTCCTGTTCTGGTATAGTAATCGCCAAAGCAGTTTGCTGCAAGCCAGCGGTTGACATGTCCTGCTTTCCAGGTTTCCTTCATATGCTCACCGAAAATCTCTGCCTGAGTCTCAATACCGCGTTCCAGTCGGTTTTCAAAATTTGTTGTTGCCTGACCCTCAAGCGGGAGTTCAATGCTGCAGTTTTCCATAACCTCATTGGTAATGTTCAGGAAGGTTAACATTCTGCCGTAGCCCAAATAATCAACTGCCTGATAGACAATTTCTTTAACTGCTATGGGTGACACACCGCTGTCAAGTGCCTTCGGCAATATTGCCTTATAGGCATCTGTGCCCTGACAGCCAATCAGCGTTGCAAGAATGGCCATATAGCGTGTAACATCATCCAACTGCTGATTTTCCTCGTTAATAACCTCATCAAAAGCAAAATGCTCGAAACGCTCCATAAATTCAGGATCCGTCTTATGTAAATCCATTTTTACCATTCCTTTCAAAATCTTCAGTAATCACACATATTTGCAACCTAAAACTGTTTTACCCAGTTGTTCAAGTCCTGTTCGGAAATGCTGTTCATCATTTTTCCGCTGTTCCATTTAGCAGAAGCTGAGCAGAGAGGCTTTAATACATCTACCGTTTTTCCCATTGCACTGCCGCCACTGGTAGCAAACGGAACAATATTTTTTCCTGAAAAATCATAATCCTCCAAAAAGGTATTGATAATCGTCGGTGCAACATACCACCAGATAGGAAAGCCGATAAATACCGTGTCATACTCCTCCATATTCAGCAGCCTCTGCGCAATTTCAGGACGTGAATCAGGATTGCTCATTTCCACTGAGCTACGACTCTTTTTATTCGTCCAATCCAGATCGGCATTCGTATAAGGAATTTTAGGTTTAATTTCAAACAAATCTGCGTCTGCTGCTTTTGCCAAACGCTCTGCAGCTGTTTTTGTAACTCCGCTTGCTGAGAAATATGCTACTAATTTTCTGCTCATTTACTTTTCCTCCAATGCATTGTATTCCTCATCCGTTACAGGCTCGCACCATTCATTTGAAGTATTTTCACCAGGTGCTTCAAACGCAATATGGCTGAACCAGCTGTCAGCCTTAGCACCGTGCCAATGCTTGACATTTGCAGGAATAACAATGACCTTACCCTCACTGAGGCTGACAGGTTCCTTGCCGAATTCCTGATACCAGCCCTCACCGGCAGTACAGATTAATATCTGACCTCCGCCGCTTGTGGAATGATGAATGTGCCAATTGTTTCTGCAGCCCGGTTCAAAGGTTACGTTTGCAAGGAATACAGATGTTTCCTCAGGCTTTGTAAGGGGATTCAAAAAGGAATCACCGATAAAATACTGTGCAAAGGCATCATTGGAATTACCCCTTCCGAATTTGTTTGCTTTCTCAAATTCTTCATAAGATGCATATTTCATAATGTGTTACCTCTACTTTCCGAATATTTCTTTCGCTTTTTTCATATTTTCAATAATGCTTACCTCAAACGGGCATCTTTTTTCACAGGCACCGCAGGCAATACAATCCCCTGCATAATGACCGAGCAAATCATAATGCTCCCTGACGGTCTCAGGCACTTCACCCTGTGCAAGTGATAAATTCAAAAATTTTGTTACCGAAGCAACGTCAATCTTTTTTGGACAAGGTGCACAGTGACTGCAATACATACAGTGCCCCCTCCAACTGATATTAGGGAAAGATGCCAGTGCTGTGGCATAATCTCTTTCCTCATCCGTTGCATTTTCATATTCACAGCTATCCTGCAGCTGCTCAACACTGTGAGCACCGACCAGAACTGTGGCAACTGCAGGTCTTGTCAACGCGTAATTGATACACTGATTAACCGTAAGAGCCTTGCCTGCAGGCGAAAGCTCAGCATCCAGCAAATCACCGCCGCCGAAGGCTTTCATAACCGTGATGCCCACACCCTTTGCCTGACAAAGCTCATAGAGCTCCTGCCTTGCCGGCTCCATATTTTCAAGAGGATTTACATAGTTTTCCTCATTCCAGAGCTGTTCAACGTCCTCATTCGCAGGCTGCAAATCATAACAGGGATTCACGCTGAACATGAGCACCTCAATATTGCCGCTTTTCACCGCCTGCAAAGCAACATCAGGGTTGTGGCTGCTGAGTCCTATATGATGAATTCTGCCTTGCTTTTTCAGTTCAAGCACATATTTCATAACCTCGCCGTCTGCAATTTCATTCCAGTCCCTCAGTGAGTCACAATAATGTATCATCCCCACATCAATATAATCTGTCTTCAGCAGGCTCATCATTTCTTCAAAGCCGCTTTTAACCTCATTGATATTGCGTGTACGCTTATACTGACCGTCCTTCCAGATTGAACAGATGTGGGACTGAATAACAAACTTTTCCCTTCTGCCTTTTAAGGCCTCGCCAACACTGGCTCTCACATCCGGATTTGATGTATATAAATCAAAATAGTTTATGCCCTGCCTTTCAGCCTCGTCAAAAAGCAGTGCAGCATTTTTACAGTGATGAACGGCAAAGCCCTCACATCCCATACCGATTTCACTGACCATTAAACCTGTATTTCCAAGCGGATTATAGTTCATTGTCCTGCCCTCCTAAAAAATTACAGTTATTGTCTTTATTCCATTCAAGCTTTCCTGTTTTTGCCGCCTCTTCATATTTTGATATTTTATAATTGAGACGTTTCAAGGTATTCTCTATTTCCGTTTTTTTAGCAATGAGTATATCACGCTGCGCAGTTAAAAGCTCCAGTCTTGCGGATATGGTTTCATCACCCTGCTGAAACAGCTGCAGGTATTCTATCATCGCTTCAACAGGCAGTCCTGCATTTCTCATACACAGTGCCATTTCAAGCCACTTCAGATCCTCTTCCTGATAGTCACGCATACCGCCGCTTGTCCTTGTTACAGGCGGAATCATCCCTACTCTTTCATAATATCTGAGTGTATCCTGCGAAACGGAATATTTTTCACTTACCTCTTTAATTGTCACACAATCACCTGCTTTCACCTCATCATTATATACTCTGGAGTTAACTCAAAGTCAAGAGCTTTTAAAAAAATAAAAGTCAGCTTTTAGCTGACTTTTTGTAAATTATCAATGAAATAACTGCCGTTATAGCTTCTGTAATACAAAAGGCATACCACACGCCCTTCGCCTGTAAAAATCTGCTGAGAAAAAATGCCAGCGGAATAATGATTACAATATATCTGAGCAAAGATATACAGAGAGACGGCAGACCCTTGCCGAGTCCCTCCAGTGCTCCGCAGCAGGTTACAGACACTGCTGACACAATAAAGCCTAAGCTGATAATCTGCAGAGCCTTTGCACCTATCTTGATTGTTTCCGTATTTTCAGTGAACAGACCAATAAGGCTTGTCGGTATGGTCCAGGACAGAATCGTACCAATTACCATAACAACTGCAATTAAGAACAATGATGTTTTAAAAATGCTTTTCACTCTGCCGTATTCCCTCGCACCGTAATTATATCCCATAAGCGGTCTTATACCCTGCACAATTCCGTTCGCTGTAAGATAAATAAACGTCTGCAGTTTATAATAAACTCCGAGCACAAGCACATACACCGCACCGAATGAAGCCAATATTGCATTGAGCACGGAAATAAGTAAGGACGGCAAAGCAAGATTCAAAGATGCTGAAATACCGACAGAATACATTTTTTTAATTACATTGGAATTGGGACGCAGATACTCCTTTTTAATGCTGACGGAAATCTTATCAAAACGATAAAACAGCAGATATACAATAAGTGTGACACACTGTCCTATTCCTGTTGCATAAGCGGCACCTGCTATTCCCATTTCAGGGAAAAAGCCTATTCCGAAAATCATAAGAGGATCAAGCACAATATTCACAATAAAGCCGCACATCATACTGAACATAGAAACCTTCATTTTCCCCACTGCCTGAAATATTTTTTCATAGCCTATACCTATTGTGATTACAGGGCAGAACAGAAAGGCTCTGTTTGAATACGTCAGTGCCAGCTCAATGGTTTCACTGTCAGATGAAAACATAGATAAAAATGCAGGTGCTAAGGCAATGCACAGAATACTCATACTGATTCCGTGTATCAGGCTGAAAAGCATTCCCTGCGTGGCTGATTGATTTGCAAGCTCTTCCTCCTTTGCACCGAGCCAGAATGCAACGCAGGCATTTATACCGATTGCAAAGCCTACTGCAACAGCATTGACCATATTCTGTATCGGATAAACAAGTGCCAATGCTGTCATAGCCTCTTCACTCATCTGCGCCACAAAATAGCTGTCCACAATGTTATACAGTGAATTCACTGCCATAGACAACACCATAGGCATGGACATTGACAGTACCAAAGGCAGTATCTTTCGTTCCTTCATATACGTTTGCTCCATCATATCCTCCTGTGTACAAATTAACATAAAAAAGCCACACAACTACACTAAGGTAATTGTGTGGCGAAAAGATGACCTTGTCCGGAAAAATCCACAACATATTTTTTGCAACAATACTATACACAAACTTGATGCTTTTGTCAAGCTATAGTTTGGTAAACTATAATCTGCTGAATTGTGAACACACTGTCCGGCTAAAATTGATTTGGTGATAAATTCAAAAATATTTGTGATAATTACTATGGTTTGAGAGCAAGCAATGTGTTATACTGCAGGTGAAAAACAAGAACAGGATGGTGCAGTACTATGTTATATAAAGCACATTATGAAAAAATGCTTTCAAAGCTCAGACGGCTTGAGGAAACATTGAACCCATATTTATTTACTAAAATTGAAAGTATTCCCGCCAGAGCATATCTTTCTGACACGCAATTGCACAGTATTCCTGATGATAAATGCTTCAAGGATATCAAAAGCGGTTGGAAGTGGGGCGCTGACGGACAGTACTGCTGGATTAAATCTGAGTATGTTGTACCCAAAGAGCTTAATGGCAGGGATTTATTCCTCATGCCTAAGCTTGGCGGATATGAAGCTATGTTATGGGTTGACGGTGTTCCTTTCGGTACATACAATAACAAAATCACATATACAGCACACGGCAACCATTACTGCGGCTTAATCAGGAAAAATGCAGAATCCGGTGAAAAAATAGAGCTTGCAGTAGAATATTATGCAGGGCACGATTATCACGGCTGCGACCCTTTTTCAGCAGATTTAACACAGGTGAATACATACGATTTTTCCTTTGAAAGCCTTGATATCTGTATAAAAAATGATGAGATATGCAGCTTTTATTTTGATTTGAAAACAGTAAATCAATTGGCAAACGATTTGCCTGACAGCAGCTTTTTAAAAGCACGTACAATCAATGCCCTTACACAGGTGCACAAGATTGTGTATTATTCGCCTGACGATGTCACAATGGAGGAATTTTTCGATGCATTGGAAAAAGCGCACCCATATCTCACTTCCATTCTCGAAGAAAAGAATGTTGACAATGCACCTCAGGTCGGTATCATAGGTCACTCACATATGGACACGGCGTGGCTGTGGCATATTGATGAAACGATAAAAAAATGTGCCAGAACATACAGCAACCAAATCAGCCTAATGGAGCAGTATCCTGAATATATGTTTGTTCAAAGCTCCTCCTGCCACAGCAATATGATAAGAGAGCATTATCCTGCGCTTTTCAAAAAAATACAGAATAAGGTAAACGATGGACGTTACGAGCCCAACGGTGCAGTATGGGTAGAGTGTGACTGCAACATCACCTCAGGAGAGTCTATGGTAAGGCAGTTCCTGTGGGGGCAAAGATTTACGCAGAAGTATTTTAATTATACCTCAAACGCATTCTGGCTGCCTGACACCTTTGGATACTCAGCAGCTATTCCGCAGATAATGAAGGGCTGTGGGGTGGATTATTTCCTCACAACCAAAATCACCTGGAATGATACAAACGCATTCCCATATAATACCTTTTATTGGCAGGGCATTGACGGAACAAAAGTATTTTCACATTTCAACAGAACACACTGCTGGCCTGATGCAAAAGAGATACGTGAGTCAGTTATCAATGAAGAACATACAACTGACCAGCCCGGTGTTACAGACAAACGTCTTGCTGCATTCGGCTTTGGTGACGGCGGTGGCGGTCCTCAGTTTGAGATGATTGAAATGGCTCGACGCTGTAAAAACCTCAATGAAATTCCAAACGCTTACTATACATCCGTAGGCGATTTTATGAAAAATCTTGAAAGCACAGCAGTAAATCCAAACACCTACAGAGGTGAATTATATTTAGAACTGCACAGAGGAACACTCACAAATCAGCACGAAATCAAGCGTAACAACAGAAAGGCTGAATTACTGCTGAGAGATTATGAAATGCTGACTGTCAGTGAAAGCATAAAAAACGCTGCACCCTGCAGTACACAGTGCAGCAACAAATTTTATAAAACCCTGCTGATTAATCAGTTCCACGATATTCTTCCGGGCACTTGCATTAACAAAGCACATACGCAGTGCAAAGCTGAAATGCGTGCAATGATAAAAGATGTACGTGAAGAAATTTCAAAAATCACAAACAAAAATGAGAACGGTATTTCCATTACAAACACCCTGTCCTTTGACAGAAGGGATGTTGTTTTCCTCGAGAACAACGGCAAATGCCTTGATTATCCTTTACAGCAGAAATATACGGATATCCGTTCAAAGGATATGTGCCTGCTCGGCGGAATAACCGTCCCTGCTATGTCCTCTGTCCATTTGTCCTATACAGATAATAAGGCAATTGATGATAGCAAGTCTGCCTTTTCATACAGCGGAAATAAGCTGACAACACCATTTGCAGAAATAGAATTTAATGAAAATGGCTTTATTTCCTCATTCATTGATAAACAGGCCGACAGGCAGCTTGTTGACGGACTTGCGTTCAACACATTTGTTATGGCGGAGGATGTTCCGTCAAGCTGGGACAACTGGGATATCGATGCTGATATTGAGCTTAAATTCAAGCCCTGTGCTGAGCTTTTAAAGCGTGAGGTTGTATCAGACGGAGCAGTAGCTTTCATTATCCGAAGCACATATAAAATCAGCCGTAAATCAACAATCACGCAGGATATGATGTTCTTTGCCGATTCACCTGAGGTGCGTTTTGATACCTATATGGACTGGAATGACAATCACAGATTTTTAAAGACTGCTTTTGATACAAATGTGCGTGAGGATTTTGCAAGACAGGAAATCCAGTTCGGCTACTGCAAGCGCCCCACAACACGCAACAATTCAATCGAACAGGCAAAATTTGAGGTCGTTAATCACAAGTATACTGATTTATCAGAGCCTAACTATGGTGTTACAATGATCAATGACAGCAAATACGGTATTTCCGTGAACAATTCCTCTCTTCGCCTTTCACTCCATAAGGGCGGAAATCACCCTGATACTGAGGGGGATCACGGCAAACATCATACTGTATATTCATTCTTGCCGCACAACACACCGTTCTGTGCAGCCTCTGTTATTCAGCCGGCTTATCTTCTGAATGTACCGCACATTGTTTCATCAGGTGACTTTGCTTTAAAAACACCTGCAAAGGCTGACAAGCCGAATATTATTATTGAAACAATAAAGCCCTGTGAAGATGAGGAAAGAGCTTATATTATCCGTGCTTATGAGGCTGAGGGCACATATACAAACTGTCAGCTTCAGATTTGTGATGCGGTTAAAAGTGTTCAGCTGACCAATATGCTGGAGGAGAGCATCGGTGATATTGAAAACACAAACACTTTAAATCTCAGTTTCAGACCATTTGAAATTAAAACAATTAAAGCGTATTATTGAATCATATCATAAAAAATACAAAATGGAACAGATCAACGATTTGTTCCATTTCTATATTTTAAACCGGCAAAAAGCAGCCATATAATAGTTGATTGCTTTTCTAAACTTTTTGAATGAAAATATAAAGTATTGTTCAATGCTGTGAAGTATAATAAAAACTGATTTATAATGTATAACAGGAGAAACACGATGAATAAAATCTGGTACAAGCAACCTGCTAAAAACTGGCGTGAAGCATTGCCTTTAGGTAATGGCTTTATGGGCGTTATGGTATACGGTTCACACAAAAAGGAAAGACTCTGCTTTAATGACGGCACACTGTGGTCAGGTTATCCTAAAAACTACAATTCATCAGATAGTCTCAATCATCTTGAAAAGGTACGCCAACTCATTTTTGAAGGCAAAAACGGCGAGGCTGATACGCTTTGCGAGGATAAGCTCAAAGGCTTTTACAGTGAAACCTTTTTACCGCTTGGTGATATGATTCTTCGGTTCAGAAAAACGGACAAAAATATTTTTTCAAGAAGACTTGACTTAACAACAGGTGTACATACGGTTGAGTCAAACAGCTGCAAATCTGAAATTTTTTCATCAAACCCTGACAGAATAACGGTTTACAAAATAAATTCCGATAAACCTTTTTCAGTAAAAATCAGTGCAAAAAGCAAGCTTCACAGCTGTATAAATACAAATAACAACAGCTTGTATCTTCTTGGCAATGCACCGGATTATGTTGCTCCCAACTATTTACGTACGGAGCTTCGCCCTGTCAGGTATAATGAAAAAAGGGGTATGGCGTTTTGTCTGCTGGCGCAGGTTTATACCGACGGTGTTACCGAAAGAGGAAATAAGCATTTAAAAGTAAAAAATGCGACTGAGCTTACAATCCATTTTGCAACTGCAACAGGATTTAACGGTTTTGACAAAATGCCCTGTACAGATGCAAAAGCTGTTTTGGAAAAATGCCGTGTGGTTTTAAGCAATATACAAGATTGCGATTATAATAAACTCAAGAAAAAGCATATAGATGATTTCTCAAGACTCTATAATCAGCAAAGTATTTCTTTTCATTCAGAAACAAATATACCAACTGATGAATTCATTCAATCTGTTAAAAAGGGTGCTGATGAAAAGGCACTATGTGAGCTTCTGTATAATTATGGTAAATATATGATAATTTCAGGCAGCCGAAACGGTGGTCAGCCTCTTAATCTTCAGGGTATATGGAATCAGTCTGTCCGACCACCCTGGAGCAGTAATTACACTGTCAACATCAATACACAGATGAATTACTGGGGAGCCTCACGCTCCGGCTTGTCGGAATGTATTGAACCGCTGATTCAGATGGTATATGAGACTTTAATCACAGGAAGAAAAACGGCTGAAATCAATTATGGCTGCAGCGGCTTTGCCTGCAATCACAATGTGGATATCTGGCGTAAAACTCCGCCTGTTCAGGGTGATGCAAATTATATGTTTGAGCCCCTCTGCGGTGTCTGGCTTTCCAATGAAATATATACGCACTATCAAAATGGCTTTCTGAATAAATATGAGGACAAAATCAAAGAAATCGTAACAGAGGCTGCAAAATTTTCAAATGATTATCTTGTTTTGCATAATGAATATTATGTTATATGTCCGTCAGCATCGCCTGAAAATGTGTTTATAAATAACGAAAAAAGATGCAAGCTTGATTATGCATCAGCATTTGATATGGGAATCGTCAGACAGGCATTCAAAAATGCATTAATCCTTTCAGATGATGAAGCGTTAAAAACAGAAATAACTGAAAAGTATTCAAAGCTTTATCCATTTAAAAACGGTGAAAACGGCATATGTGAATGGCATAAGGAGTACGATACACCTGAAAACGGACACAGACATTTTTCGCCGCTTTATGCATTTTATCCTGCAAATATTATCGGATATCATAAGAATCCCGAACAGACAGAATGGATAAAAAAGCTGTTTAAATTCCGTCTTGATAACGCAGGTCAGCACATAGGCTGGTCCGCTGCTTGGGCAATCTGCCTTGCTGCAAGACTGCGTGATGCGTATACAGCACGTCATGTTATTAAAGGACTGCTTTCACATGCAATCTTTTCAAATATGTTTTGTGTACACCCACCCTTCTATTTTCAGATAGACGGTAATCTCGGCTTTGTGGCAGGCATCAATGAAATGCTTGTGACAGAAGAAAACGGAATCATAGAGCTTTTACCTGCTCTGCCTGAGAATTTTGCAATCTATGGTGAAGTCAGAGATATAGTGGTAAACAAGGCTAAAATCAGCTTTGAATGGAAAAACGGCCTTATAACAAATATCGAGAGCGACAAACCTGTTCAACTGCTGAACACAAAGCTTTCAGACAACATATCCATAAATGAAAATATAAATATCGTATCCTGAATTTTTATATAAAACAATCCGACCATGAACAGTGCTGTACTGTCCGTAGTCGGATTGTTTTTTGCATATTTACGAAACACAATAAATTATGTTGCTTTTAAAGATACAGTATCAACTTTTTCATATATAACCTCCTGTGATTAACAAATTTCCCTGTCATATTATATAACAATATATATTTTTATTTAATCAAGCTCATTTTTCCAAATAAAATCATCCGAGCTCCGGTTTAAATTCTGAATTTTGGGCAGATTCGGATTTTTCTCTATTGCCTAAGCCTTGCATTGCTCCTCAAAATCGGCCACAAGTGCGTCCTGAATTGCCTTAAGCATAGCAGGTGCTTTACCACCGACAAGCTTTCCGTTAACTGTTTTCACAGGAATACAGAAGGAGCCTGTTGAATGAATGACAATTTCGTCTGCCTCCATAAGCTCACTTATGGTATACTCCCTCTCTTCAACCTCAAATCCAAGCTTTTGAGCAAATGCAAGAAGTCTGATTCTGGCTGTGCCGGGAAGCACTTTATCATCGAGCGGATGCGTAATTATCTTGCTGTTTTTGAAAATGGAAACATTGGAATGTGCACACTCTGTTACAATACCGTCTCTGACAAAGATTGCCTCCTCACAGCCTGCACGTTCTGCAGCAGTGACAGCAAGGCAGGAGGGAATCAGATTCAGTGTTTTGCAGTTGCAGTATTCAAAGCGCTTATCCTCATAAGTAATAACATCAATCGGCTTATAGGTATCAGACATCTTAGACGGAGTCAATGTAATCCATAGATTCGCTTTATTCTGATTACCTGCTGAATAAATATGCTCTCTCAGTCCCGAACCGCGAGTAACCTGCATATATACAAACTGGTCACCATCGTCAACCTTTAACACAAGCTCTTTTAAAAGCGTTTCAAGCTCTTCACGTTCAATCGGCATTACAATGTCGAGAAGTCTTGCGCTGTTATAAAATCGGTTTAAATGTGCATCCAAATCAAATATTTTATGGTTATGCGAATAGGTTGCATCATAAATTCCGTCACCGAACCAGCAAACTCTGTCCAGCATCGGTATCTGCATATTTTCTATTTCGTCATATGTTCCGTTATAATAGCCTAAATTATTCATACGTTTTCCCTTTACTTAGAATATTCATTTAATCTGCTGTCTTTTCAAATATCGGCAGTACATCAAGCGATGCATCAACCGTAATGATTTCTCCTCCGATATATTCTTTCTTATCAGGTACATAACGCCATTTACCATTTGGAAGGCGAAGTGTTTTTTGTCTGTCACCTTTTTTCAGAACAGGCGAAACCAAAATACTTTCACCAAGCATAAACATATCATTCACTTTCTCATATCCCTGATTGGGATACTGATATTCCAATGAGCGTATAATCGGCTCTCCTGTTTTTGATGCGTTTTGCGCGAGGGAAAGAATTGTATCTGCATATTTCTGATGAAGCTCTGCACAGCTGATACAGACCTCTCTTGCAGTATCATTTTCCATTTTCCATATTGCGAAACTATATTGCATCATCGGCATAAGTGCACTGCATTGGCACCACCGTATAAGCAGCTCCGTATCGAACTCATTTTCAGCTTTATCAATACTGAAGGTGTCGCCATTCTTACGCTTAAAGCTACTGATTTCACCGCCGCCTATCATATCAGGACAGGAATAAGGATAACCGCTCAGCCCCTGCAGCAAAGCATTTGGGATCAAGGTATTCAGTCCGTTTCTGTCCCAGCTGTGGGTTTTGTCCGCCAGACGCTGTGTTACACCCCAGCCGCCTCCCTTGAAGCAGGCTCGCAATTCGTTAAATTCATATTCACGTGCAGTTTCCGCCCAGAGGTAAGACTGCTCATTGGCGTCTGTTCCGGGTCTGAAAGTTCGGTCACTGTCCTTATAAAAGTAAGCATCACCTGCATCCTGCTTAAAGCCGTCAACACCATATTCGTTCATCAGTCTGTCAGCAGTTTCCTTGAACCATTCAACAGATTTAGGATTAGATAAATCCAATACAGGATGCTTGCCGTTCCACCAGGTGCGGTAAGCAGTTTTACCAAAACAGTTTCGCACAAGCATTCGGTTTTCAATCATAAAGGGGTAGTCTTTAACTGTCGGTGCAACAAACGGACAAATCCATAAAATCACCTTGAATCCCATTTGGTGCAGCTCATCAATCATCCTTTTAGGATTTTTGAACTTGTCAGGATGAAACTCCCATTCACCGAAATCGGTCTGCCAGCCGTCATCAATAATAAGCTCACCGGCTGTCATTCCGGAATCTAAAATACCTTTTGCAAAATCAATGATATCATCTTCGTTCTGATTCGTGGCAAGATGAATCCACGTGCAGTATTGAGGTGTACGAAACATCATTTCATCGGGCAGCTTGCCGTCAAAAGGAAAATGTGCTTTGCTTGCAGCAAGATAAGCACCGCGCAGATTCTTATAGCCATCATACAGCCTTATTTCACTTTTTTCAGAGCAACAAACTGCTGTACCTTTATTCCACTTTACCAGATAACCTGCATTGCTCCATATATATCTGCCTTTATTGCTGACCCAAAGCGGAGTCGTCTGATTGTAACTGTCTATGTATCGTGTATCCGTTTTTGTTCTGCTGTTTTCAGTTACAGGCAGTTTATATCCGTAATTGATATCTGCACCGTACCATGCCTCGTTGGGCAGTAAATTGAATTTTAATTTATATTTCAAAGAAAACGCCCCTTTTTATTAACATAATATATGTCAATAATATTAAAAAAGTGATTTTAAGTAAATACACAATGCAGTAAATTCGATACATAAATCGGAATACAGCAGTACAAAAGGTATAGATACTATGAATGTAACCGTATCTATACCTAAAATGACTTAATCCAATATAGTTGTTCCATAGGAATTATCTATAGCACAAAGCCATTTACCATTTACATTCCTATAAACATATGTTGCCCGCCTGTCCATAGAATACTCTGATGCTTCTTTATTCTCAGCATCAAGCAGTGTTTGTGATAAAACCAAAACCGTGTCCCCTGCTTCAAGCATAACCATATTTCCCTGAGTAGGAACAACACTGTTTTTAAAATACGCCGCTATTTTTATAAATGCATTTTTTATTGCATCCTTACCCTTAGCCTCAAGTCCGGGCTTAACAACCAACACAGCATCATCTGTGTAAAACTCCATTAAATCATCAAATCGTTCTTCTTTAATTGCTCTATCTGCCTGTGCAATTAATTCCTTTATTTCTTTATTCATAACTAACCTCCTTGATAACAACATTTCCGTAATACAAAATCATTCTATCAAGCCGTATTTTACTTTAATTCTGTCAAGCTTTTCAAGCATAGGTTCGGCAATAAACCAGAGAAAAATTGCTGTAGCAGCCGCGTGAATACAATCCATTGGAAAGCCTGTTATATAATAGCTGAATATGATTTTCCAATTTAATGCTTCACCGCCCCACAAAAGAGCCGTTGAAGTATTTACAATTCCTCCGTAGATTACAATGGCACAGACTGCACCGAATATACAAAGTGAAATTTTGGAGCGTCTGAGCCAACCCTTCTGAAAAAGAACCCCTGCAAGAAAGCCGATTATACCCATAGCAAACATCTGATAAGGTGTCCAGGCTCCCTGCGAAAACAGAATGTTTGAGACAAGCATTGTAACCGCACCGACAAGGAAGCCTGTCTCACCGCCAAAGGCAACACCGGCTATAATCGTTAATGCCATTACAGGCTTAAACTGAGGCAGCATAAAGAATGCGGCTCTGCCTGCAATACCAAGTGCACAAAGCACTGCAATAATAACAATCTCCCTTGCCTTTGGTTTTCTTCCTTCAAAAACCATAAAAAACGGAATCATACACTCAAGCAGTACCGCCAGTGCAGTTATATAATACTGCTCAACATCAATATAAGCTACACTGATAAACAGCGTCAGCGGAATTAAAAGCAGTATTAAAGCGACTGACAGCCTGGTCCGTTTTGATAATTTTCGCTTTTCCTTCGGTATCTGAACAGGAACAGAGGGTGCCGACTTCCTCCCTATAAACACAGCAGTCAATATAATAAGCAATATAAACAAGCCGTAAATAATGAGCTGTTTGAAACCCAAGTCGGTTGCTCCGTTCAGGTCAGTCAGTTCATTAAGGCTTTCATTTTTCGCTGCAAATAAGTATACACACAGGGAAAGTAAGGCAGATACACCTGCTCCAATCTTTCTCCATAGCGGAAGTCTGTTTGGTTTTTCCACTGTTATCTTTTCACTTTTAGCTTTCACAGCATAGTGAGCCTTTGAGACCGTTAAAGGCTTTTGCAATTCTCCGCCGATTGCCTCAATCACATCCTCTGTTGTAACAGCATCAGGTATGATATCCCTTGCAATCCTGTTGGCTGAGGTTGTATAAAAACTATTACCACTGAAAAACGCCTGCGGTGTACCGCTTGCAACAATCTCTCCGTCAAAAAATAATGCACAGTGCCCTGCATATTTTGCACAGAATTCAATATCGTGGCTCACCATAATAATACAAATACCGCGGTCAAGCAGTTCTTTCATAATAACAGCAAATTCATCTTTAAACTCTGCATCGAAACCTTTAGTGGGCTCGTCAAGAAGCAAAATATCAGGCTTAAGCAATAGCAGCTTAGCAAGTGCTGCTCTCTGCTGTTCACCTCCTGAAAGGTCAAAGGGGTGCCTGCTTTCAAGTCCGCCCAGCCGACACAGATTAACTATATTCTTAATATTCCCCTGCTGCTGTTCTTTGGATATCTTCTGACTTTTCATAACATCAGCTAAATCCTCTGCAACCGTTTTTTTAACAAACAGCGTCTGCGGATTCTGAGGCAGCATACATACCTTTCCGTACGTCTTAACCTCTCCGTTATAAGGTTTACAGCAGCCTGAAATCAGCTTAAGCATTGTTGTCTTGCCTGTTCCGTTGCCGCCTAGAACACATAATAATTCACCTGAATACGCAGTCAGATGAATACCTTTCAGAACATCAGGCAGTTCCTTTTCATATCTGAACCATACATCTGAAAGAGAAACCCTTTCATCACCAAATGGATGATCATTTTTATTTTTTTCAACAGCTTTAACATGGTTATGCTCTGCATAGCCTTTTAAAAATTCACGACCCTCATTAACAGAAACCGTACATTTAAAATCAGAATTCACCGAACCCCATATCTGTGTGGCTGAAGGCATTGCACGAAACATATTATGCTTATTTTCCTTAAGATAGGCTGCAACCTCCGTAACACTTCCGCAGCAGAGCAGATGACCCTCTTCCATAGCTGCAGCACGGTTCGCTATCGAAAGCACATCCTCAAGCCTGTGTTCCGTGATTATGATTGTTGTTCCAAGCTCTCTGTTTATTTTTTTCAGAGTTGCTAAAAAGTCTGATGCGGCAATGGGATCAAGCTGACTTGTTGGCTCGTCCAATATAAGTACACTCGGCTGCATAACCATAACGGACGCAAGGTTAAGAAGCTGCTTCTGACCGCCCGAAAGCTCCGAAACATTTTTGTAAAACCAGTTTTGAATTCCGAAAAATGATGCCATTTCAGCTACTCTGCGTCTGATTGTCGGCGTATCATATCCAAGACTTTCAAGTCCGAATGCAAGCTCGTGCCATACTTTATCCGTGACAATCTGATTATCAGGTGACTGCAGTACAAAGCCTATTTTTGATGCACTTTCACGGTCACTTAAATCTGCAAGGGGTTTACCGTTAAAATGGATATCTCCCTTTTTGATACCGTGCGGTGCAAGCTGCGGTTTCAGCTGACGGAGCAATGTGGATTTACCGCAGCCTGAATGACCGAATAACACAAAGAAATCGCCTGCGTTAACAGTAAGAGAAAAATGGTCTATTGCAGGAATTTCTGATTCAGGATAAAAAAAGGTTAAATTTTTGACTGAAAGGATTTCCATTTTCTCTCCTCTCTGCTGTTTATAACAACCGGTGTTATACACATAGCGAAATAGATTATAAAAAAGCTGATTGTTATCGGCTTAGCCGGTACACCGGTAATACTCGGAAAATACAACCAATGCAAATTACCTGAAATACTGCCACTGATAAGATAAATACCACAGAAGCAAAGCCAAATCAGTGCATATTTATCTTTATCAGCAAAGCTATAAATGTGAAAAGCAGTTCTGCCCTTTAAGCCATATCCCCTGCTCTTCATACTGTCCGCAGTATCGACCGCATTTTCAAGCGACCAGGTTACCATAATGGAAAAGCAGTTTACGGAATTCCTTAATCTGTTAAATATACTGCCGTCTGATATATCATTTCCGATTCCTGCCTGAGCTTCCTTAACATATTCAAACTGCATTTTAAACTTCGGCACAAATCTGAGTATCATACTGATTACTAAGGATAGAGACGGAATCAGCTTACCAAACAGATAACAAAATTTATCAGACGTTATCACGGATGTATAACATCCAAACCATATCAGAACCGATACCAGCATAACCCCTGCGGCAATGCCGTATAAAATACTTTCAAGTGTCAGCGGATTACCTGATGGAAGAAAACAGAGAATAATCGTCCCCTGATGATTAAAGGCAGGATTGATAACCGCAGTTAAAAGAAGCATAGGCAAAGCATATCGAAACAAAAAAAAGATTGATGCTTTACCATTAAGCTGAACATAATAACCTATTGAACAAAGCAGTGAAACAGCAAGGCAGACAGGATGCATAAAAAGCTGTCTCTTATACACATCTGACGCTGCCGACGACTA
>UQVI01000010.1 GCA_900544515.1 uncultured Oscillospiraceae bacterium
GATTCGCCTTAGTCTCGTGGGCTCGGAGATGTGTATAAGAGACAGATATAATATATTTTTCTTATAAAGGTGTCAAGTCTATGAAAAGAACACTTTCTTATATTTTAACGCTTGCGATTCTCATAATATCACTGTTTTGCGTGCCGTTTTCATCCAATGCAGCTACCTACGAGCCGGACAGAAAAATTTATGCTGAGGCATATATGCTTATAAATCTTGATGATGCTTCCTATCCGGTTGTGGCACAGAAAAATGCAGATGAAAAATTATATCCGGCATCTCTTACAAAGATAGTTACAACAATGGTTGTGCTCAATAATGTCAAGGATTTGCAGGCAAAGACAAAGATGAGTCAGGCTGCTTTTGATGCCACACTCGGCACAGGTGCGCAGGTGGCGGGAATCAGTGTTGGTGATGAGCTTACAATTGACGAGCTGTTGTATCTCACAATGGTATATTCAGCCTGCGATGCCTGCCAGATTCTGGCGGAATATGTTTCAGGTACATCAGCTGCCTTTGTGGATGCAATGAATAAATACGTCGAGTCTCTCGGCTGCAAGAATACACATTTTACGAATCCTGACGGACTTCATGACAGTAATCATTACACCACTGCACGTGATATGGCAACCATAACATTAGCTGCTCTTAAGAACAGTGATTTCGTTAAATATTCTACGACAACGGATATTAAGTACGGAGATTTGAATTTAGGACATACAAATCTTATGCTTCATCAGGGATATTTAACATATTACTATGAATATGCACAGGGTATCAAGACAGGCTCAACTAAGGAAGCCGGATACTGCGTTATAACAAAGGCATCCAAGGACGGATACAATTATCTGGCTGTTGTACTCAAATCACCGCAGCAGAAGATTAATGGTGAATCCTATGAAACAAAATGCTCCTTTGTTGATGCAAAATCCTTGTTTGAATGGGCTTTTGACAGTCTTAAATATACGACTCTTGTAAGCAAGGATGAGGTAATCGGTGAGATTGCAGTTGAGGACGGTAAGGATGCTGACAGTGTTCAGCTGATTGCGAAAGCGGATACAAATGTTATTGTTCCGGCTGCACTTGATAAATCGGCCATTATTATTGAGACGGTGGACAAGCCTGAGGTGCTTAAGGCTCCTGTTTTAAAAGGGCAGGACGTTTGCAAGGCCAATGTGATTTACGGCGATGAGGTGATAGCAACGATTGATTTAGTGGCGGCAGATAATATTGAGCTTTCCACATTTCTGAAAATCATTAATGCGGTTAAGGCTTTTCTCGGCACAACTGCCGTTAAGATTGCCTGTGTGGCAATCGTTTTGTTTATCATCGTTTATGTATTTCTTGTTATAAGCAACAACAAGAAGAAAAAGAAAAGACGCCAGCAGAAAATGGAAAGGGCAGAAAGATATGATAATCCGCCTGATGATTTTCTTCCGCCGCCGCAAAGACGATGAATAATATATTTTATCGACAGTCAAAAGGGATATTCTGGCAAGAATATCCCTTAAAATTTTTTTAACAGTTAGCTGCATTGTCCCATGGCCATGGGTCTTTGAGCCATTCGTCCGAATTATAACCGTTCAGTGTTAATGGGCCGAATTGTTTTTCATATTCTTCCTTTGCAGCCTCATACTTTTTCCTGTAAGTGTTGAAAAGCTGAATTGCGTCTGCATCGTCGGGATGTGTATCAAGGAAGAGTCTGAATTCCAGCATTGAGAATCCAAGTGAGCTTACTCGTCTTAAAAGTTTTGTTTTGTTCATACCTGTTTTACCATCCTTCCCATAAATGGTTTGTTCAGAGCAGGGAATATTGTTCCGTTGTCAAGTCCCTTATCATTATCATATGTTACTATCTCAAGCTGTAAAGGAACATATGCCATAGTTACTGACGCATCTTCAGGCAGAGCAGGGCGCCGATCCTTTTTCAGGAAGCTTGGTTTAAAAAGATCAACATAATTATTTTCCATAGTAATTCTCCTTTCTGATAGCAGTTAGGCAATAAAGAGAATCAAACCATTTAAGCCGGTGTTCGGATTTCTCTTATTTGGCTATGCTATTACTATTTCATAATATGTGAAAAAGCACTATTGGTTTCAGACTTTGACGAAAAACCAATGAAAAGAATTTACATATAATGGTATAGGACATATAAAATCTGGCAATGCTATTTTTGAAGAGGAATGTTATTATAACGTTCTTAAAAGATGCAAGAATTTTATGAAGGTGATTTAATTGTCAATTAAACGAGGCGAAATTTACTATGCTGATTTAAGTCCCGTTGTCGGCTCGGAGCAGGGAGGTGTAAGACCTGTTCTGATTGTTCAGAACGATGTGGGAAATAAATTTTCACCCACAGTGATTGCCGCAGCGATAACCTCTCAAAGAGATAAGAATAATCTGCCTACGCATATTGAGGTGGACGCAAGAAACTGCGGACTGGCAAAGGATAGTATCGTCCTGCTTGAGCAGGTGCGTACCATTGATAAGAGAAGGCTGAAGGAAAGAATGGGCAGTCTTGATACAGGCGATATGGGAAAGGTGAATCAGGCACTCAGTGTAAGTTTCGGTTTATAGTTTTAGGCTTGTTTGGATTTATTTCGAATGCTGCCAACTTATTTTAGAAAAAACAATCACAGACTATCTTGGTGCATAAAAGGTAGTTTTGGGATTGTTTTATTTTTTTTTATATGATAATATAAATACATAAAAATTTTACAGGAGAACATATATTATGAATAAAATTGCAAAGTTTGAAAAGGTTTCCTTTGAACAGTTTGAAAAGGACTGGTTAAAAAATTTTCCTGATACAGTCGATGTAAAGGCAGTGTATGACAGTATAAAGCTTCCTAAAAGAGCAACAACAGGCTCAGCCGGCTATGATTTTTATGCACCTGCTGAGGTCACATTTGAAAAAGGTGATTCAACTCTTGTACCTACAGGAATACGCTCTAAGATTGAGGAAGGCTGGGTGCTTTCGATTTATCCGCGTTCAGGCTTAGGCTTTAAGCACAGATGCCAGCTTGATAATACTGTTGGTATCATTGACTCGGATTATTACAATTCCTCAAATGAAGGACATATTATGATTAAAATAAGCTGTGATGCACACGATGAGGGTCACAAGGCTGTTGTTGCAGCAGGTGACGGCTTTGCACAGGGTATATTCACACAGTTCGGAATTACTGTAGATGATGATACCGACGGAGTAAGAGACGGTGGATTCGGCTCAACTACAAAATAATATGCAGGATAAATCTAATGCAGAAAAGCTGCTGAAAAAGCCGATGATTGTATGCCTAATTGCAATGATATGCTGTGCGCTTTGGGGCAGTGCGTTTCCGTTTATAAAAATCGGTTATGAGTTGTTTGAAATCGGTTCAGGTGATACGGTATCGCAAATACTTTTTGCAGGGATAAGATTCACAATTGCAGGAATTTTAGTGATTGCTTTCGGCAGTGTGCTGTCAAAGAAATTCCTTTTGCCTAAGAAAGAGAATATTCACCGTGTGTGTCTGCTGTCCCTGTTTCAGACCATTCTGCAATACCTGTTTTTCTATATTGGACTTGCTCATACAAGCGGCACAAAGGGTTCTGTAATTAACAGCACAAGCACCTTTTTTGCGGTTATTGTATCCTGTCTTGTTATGAAGCAGGAAAGGTTGAATCTGCAGAAAATCTTAGGCTGTGTTATTGGCTTTGCAGGTGCAGTTATAATTAACCTGTCGGCAGGCTCTGCAGGCGGCATATCCTTTTTGGGCGAAGGCGTGATTCTTTTGTCATCACTTTCTTATGCAGTATCCTCGTCACTTATAAAGCAGTTTTCAGAAAAGGAAAATACCGTCACCTTAAGCGGATATCAGTTTGTGCTCGGCGGTATCGTGATGATGCTTTGCTCATTTGTATTCGGTGGAAGAATTACACAGGAAAGTACAAAGGGAATTGCACTTTTACTGTATCTTGGATTTTTATCAGCGACAGCATACACCCTGTGGGGAATACTGCTTAAATATAACGATGTATCAAGAGTTGCCGTGTTCGGATTTATGACACCGGTATTCGGCTGCATTTTCTCAGCCCTGTTTCTGGGTGAAAGTCTTGTGAATTCAGCAGGTAAAACAATTACCGCACTCGTTCTTGTATCAGTCGGCATAATCATTGTAAATATGAATAGTAAAAAGAAAGGCAATAAAATTTGATATGAAAGCAAAAATGACACTTGCTAAAGAATTTAAAATCGGAGAAATTGATAAAAGAATTTACGGCTCTTTCATTGAACATCTCGGACGTGCGGTTTACGGAGGAATATACGAGCCTGACCATAAAACTGCCGATGAGGACGGTTTCAGAACAGACGTAATTGAGCTTGTTAAAGAGCTGAATGTTCCGGTAGTCCGTTATCCCGGAGGTAATTTTGTTTCAGGCTATAACTGGGAGGACGGCGTAGGTCCTGTTGAGAGCAGACCGAAGCGGCTTGATCTTGCTTGGGGTACAACTGAGCCTAATTATTTCGGTACAAACGAGTTTATGAAATGGTGCAAAAAGGCAAACACAGAGTGTATGATGGCGGTAAATCTCGGTACTCGAGGACCTGAGGAAGCCAGAAACCTTGTTGAATACACGAATCATAAGGGTAACTCCGCCTGGTCGGATTTAAGAAAGACACACGGCTACGAGGATGCCTGGAATATTAAGCTGTGGTGTCTCGGTAATGAGATGGACGGTGCGTGGCAGATGGGCGCAAAAACTGCTGAGGAATACGGCAGAGTGGCACTTGAAGCATCAAAGATGATGAAATGGACGGATAATACCATTGAGACCGTCCTTTGCGGTTCATCAAGCCGTAATGCAAAAACCTTCGGCGAGTGGGAGGCTACTTCGCTTGATATTGCTTATGACAGTGTGGACTATGTATCGCTGCATCAGTATTACGGTAATCACGACGGAGATACGGAATCATTTCTGGCACAGACTCTTGAGCTGGAGGAATTCATACACACTGTACTTTGTGTTTGTGATTATATCAAAGCGAAAAAACGTTCAAATAAAACGATGAATCTTTCCTTTGATGAATGGAATGTCTGGTATCATTCAGATAATGCACCGTATGAACGCTGGTCAATGGCACCGCCGAGACTTGAGGATATCTATAATTTTGAAGATGCTCTTGTGGTTGGTTCAATGCTTATAACGCTTCTTCGTCATTGTGACAGAATCAAGATTGCCTGCCTTGCTCAACTTGTTAATGTTATCGCCCCTATTTTTACACAGACAGGCGGTGGAATATTCAAGCAGACTATTTTCTATCCATTTGAACATCTCAGCAATTTTGGACGCGGTGTGGCACTTAATCCAATTTTGACTTGCCCTAAGCACGATACAAAAAGATTTACAGATGTTCCATATTTGGATGCTATTGCAACCTACGACGAGGAAAACGAAAGTATGACTGTTTTCTGTGTAAATAAGTCTTTGGATGACAGTGCTGTGCTTGATATTAATTTTATGGATTTTGACGGGTATAAGCCTGTGGAGTTTATTTCAATGGACGGCTACAATAAAAAGGATACGAATTCTATTGAAAATCCGTTTGTAAAGCCACATAATAATCCTCTTCCCGAAATGGACGGCAATGTTCTCATAGCTCAGCTTAAGCCATTCAGCTGGAATGTTATCAGACTTGAAAAGGTTAAATAAATAACATATCTTTACATTATTGCTTTAATATGTTAAAATAAGACATCGTATTTTTGAATAAATATACGGTGTCTTTTATTTTTATGAATGATAGGAGGTTTTTGAATGACAACTGCACAAATTTGTATAATGATTGTTATGGTTGTATATCTTGCAATGATGGTAATTATCGGTGCGTTATATTCAAAAAGAACGAACAATGTCGGTGAGTTTTATCTTGGCGGAAGAAAGCTTGGACCTATTGTAACTGCCATGAGTGCAGAGGCTTCGGATATGAGTTCATGGCTTTTAATGGGATTGCCCGGTGTAGCCTATGTAACAGGTATTTGTGATGCGGGATGGACTGCGATCGGTCTTGGTGTAGGTACATATTTCAACTGGCTGATAGTTGCAAAACGACTTCGTAATTACTCTGCTAATATAGGTGCAATTACGATTCCTGACTTTTTCTCATCAAGATATAAGGAAAAGAAAAATATATTAATGGCAATTGCAGCAATTATTATTGTTATATTCTTTGTTCCTTATACCGCATCAGGCTTTGCTGCCTGCGGTAAGCTTTTTGGTACCCTTTTCGGTGTTGATTATCATATTGCTATGATTGTATCGGCTATTATTATTGTTGGTTACACATCGCTGGGCGGATTCAACGCTGCATCCACAACAGACCTTATCCAGTCTATTGTTATGACTATAGCGTTGGTTATTGTGCTTGCTTTTGGTATAACACAGGCAGGCGGTTGGGATGCTGTTATGGCAAATGCGCAGTCACTTAAGGGTTATCTTTCAATGTTTGACCTTCATGATGTTGCAACAGGCGGTTCAAACTCTTATGGTCCATTGAAAATATTGTCAACAATGGCTTGGGGACTTGGATATTTCGGTATGCCGCATATTCTTCTCAGATTTATGGCTATTGAAAATCCTGACAAGATTAAGCTTTCTCGCAGAGTTGCTACGATTTGGGTAGTTATTTCAATGAGTATTGGTATCCTTATCGGTGTTATAGGTCTTGGTATGGTTGCCAATAATGCCCTTGCTCCGCTTGAGGATTCTGAAACAATTGTTATTCAAATAGCAAATCTTCTTTCACAGAATGGTATCGGACTTGCACTTGTAGCAGGTGTTATTATTTCAGGTATTCTTGCTTGTACTATGTCTACTTCAGACAGCCAGCTCCTTGCTGCATCTTCATCCGTATCAGAGAATATTCTCGGTGGTCTTTTCAAACTCAATCTTTCCGAAAAGACAAAGATGATTGTTGCAAGAGCAGTGCTTATTGTCATTGCAGTTATCGGTGTTGTTATCGCTTGGGATTCCAATTCATCCGTATTCGGTATTGTATCCTTTGCTTGGGCAGGTTTCGGTGCTGCTTTTGGACCTGTTATGCTGCTTGCTCTTTTCTGGAAGCGTTCAAACAAATACGGTGCAATTGCAGGTATGATTGCCGGCGGTGCAATGGTATTTATCTGGAAGTATGTTATTGCAGGTCTTGCAGAGGTGCTCAACGTTTATGAGCTGCTTCCTGCGTTTATTACAGGTCTTGCAGTTAATGTGATTGTATCTCTTGTTACTCCTAAGCCGGAGCAGGAAATACTGGACGAGTTTGATACTGCAAAAACAACAAAGTAATTTTAATATTAATAAAAGTAAAACAGGATTATCGGTTTATCCGATAATCCTGTTTTTGCTTCAGTATATATTTTATTTAACTACAACGCTTTTGACACCGCTCCAGGAGCAATATGTCTTTTTACCGTTTACGGTTTTATATGCTCTGACACGAACATAATATCTTTTGCCGCTCTGAGCGGTATTGAGAGTGGTTGAAAGGCTGTTGCGGCCGTTCACATTAACTGTCAGGTAATTGCTTGAAAAGTTCTTTGTGGTGGACCACATCACCTGATAACCGCTGCCATCATATATTGCTTTGTTCCATTTAACAGTAATTTTCTTTTTGCTGTTTGATTTAGCACTGTTCAATGTTACCATATTATATTTGGTTGCTGTAGTTATTGCATTGGTTCGGTAAGACAGATATGTTCTTCCATTTACTGTGTAATATGCCTGAATTTTGAAATAGTATTTTGTATTGTTCTTAAGACCGGAAACCTT
This sequence comes from uncultured Oscillospiraceae bacterium, assembly GCA_900544515.1. GTDB lineage: Bacteria > Bacillota > Clostridia > Oscillospirales > Acutalibacteraceae > Eubacterium_R. The sequence continues at coordinate 7,813 of UQVI01000010.1, forward strand.
AAGGGTTGTATTTTTTGCACCCTTTATGTCCTTATACAGGGTATCTTTTTTAGTCTTTGGATCATATTTATAAATTCTGTATCCTGTTGCTCTTGCGTTTTTGTTCCATGCCAGATAGACTGCACTGTTGTTGCTGCCTGTAGCTTTGAACCCACTGATTCTCGGAGCTCTTGTACCATAGGTAACACCTACCCAGTATTTACCGTAATAAGTTTTTCCTGACAGGTTTTTGTAAGCCTTCACTCTAAAGGTATATTCCTGGAAACTGGTCAGCCCTTTAACACTGATTTTATTGGATTGTGTTGTTGCGTATCTGACATACTTTCCGTTTTTCATTATATCTACATAATATCCTGTAGCACCTGATACCTTGTTCCATGTGAGATTTATCTGTTTTGTATCGCTTCCTGTTGCCTTAAGCCCAGTCACGCAGGGGAGCGGATTTGACGGCTCAGTAATAGTCTTTACTTTATAATTATTCTTTTTACAGTTGTTATATACCTGAGTACCCGGATAACAGTATGTTACTGCATTTTTGCAGTTGCTTCCGTACAGATTTGCATTATTACCAAAACTGATGTTTGTGCTGTATACGTAAAGTGACTTAAGTTTTGGACAGTCTGATATCAGTTTGCTGTTATTGCCTATTTTGAATTCACTGCCTGCAGAGATAGTAACGCTCTGCAGGTTTTCACAGCTTTCAATATAACAGTCCTTAATACTGCTTGGTATAGTTAAGGATTTTATACTGTTCCAGTTATGAACAGTCAACTCTTCAAGTGAAGATGGAAGTGTTATACGCTCTAATGAAGAACAGTTTTCAAATGCATCACGTATTGTCTTTAATCCGTTTTTAAAATTAACTGTTTTTAGATTATTTAAACCACGAAAGCCTCCAAAATATTCGCCGGATCCCAGAATATACTCAAGTGTGCTTGGAAAACTGATTTCTTCAACCTTTTCCAGATAGCTGAAACAATCATAACCTATACCTGTTATACCTTCACTGAATATAACTTTTTTAGCATTTACAAATTCATCCGGTGCTTCCCAATCGTGCTCAGAAGAGTAAGAGCCGTTTTCGATTTTTCCATTACATTTAATAACTAATGTGGACGTTTTTTTATCATATGTGTATGAAATCGTATTGGCAGATGCTGCAAAAGCAGTCAAATCCAAAGCACATACGGACGATATAAGTATTATAAAAGATAATACTAATGATATTGTTTTTTTCATAAAATCACCTCAATGAATATTTAAGCCCAGCGGGCTCTGTACATTATTCTTCTGCCTACAGCACAGGTTGTAGTTGATGAATTACCTGTGTAAATGTAAAACTTATATATTGAAGAATCGTATTTGTTAATGTTCTGCCATTCCTGTGTATCGGTTGCTAATTTTACAAATCTCCAGGTGCTGTCATCAATTCTGTATTGCATATAACCTCTGAGATCTGTTTGAGTTCCGACTTTAATGCTGTTTTTAGTGTATTTTTTTATGGTTGTAGTTGTACCATATGTAACACAGGTCGGTGCAAGAATAGATGATGCATAAATAACTTTACCGTTTGAATCATAATAAATAACATATTCATCCCAGAGAGCATAGAATATTAAATGCTGTCCGGGCTGTGCAGTAGCAGATATGGTAGTACCGTTTCCATAAGCTGTTTTTACATAGCCAACAGGCTGTGTGCCTTCCTTATACCAGGTTCTCGTTCCGTCTGTACCGGTATAAAGCCACTTTTCATTTTCAACATTATATATGTTCCAGCCTTTAAAAGTACCTTTAGCTGAGCCTGAATCTTTGTTGACTCTGGTGAATGAATTATTGGGCATTTTGGTGGCTGTGCCGTATTTTACAGCTTTGCCGTCCATTGTTCCGCTTCCACCGTTTGCGTTAAAGGAAACATAGAATGAATCTGTAGCAGACCATACTGCACACAGCAGTAAATGTGTACCGGGTGAAGTTGTCTTAGCTAAGGATGTTTGGTCTGAACAAAGACGTTTTGTATATCCGTTGGGTTGTTCACCCTCCTTATACCAGGATAGAGTTCCTGTACTCGGATCCTGATACATCCATTTACCTGTTTCCACTTTATATACATTCCAACCCTTAAAAAGATACCCTTTTTTTGAAAAGGTATTCTTTTTTATTTTTGTCAGAACATTGTAAAGTATATTCGTGTTTTTCAAGGATGTATCATTGATATAGGCTGATACATTTGAATCTTTACAATATTTTATATTAAAGAATTGATTTGACAAATCACAGTAGTAGAACAATACTTTTCTGTTACTATTTGCATCGGTGTATATTACATTAAATCCAATGATAATTCGATCACCAATCATAGTGATTCCTTCAATTTCATAGCTGACATTTTTGTTATTAATAACTGCTCTTGGTATATTAAAATTAACTTCTTTGACAAGCGTACCATACCAATTATGAATTATTAGAACATTCTGATAATGGTAGTTGCTCGAAGTAGTTGCATTGGATTTAATAGAATATAGAGAATAAATATAATTATCATCACAATAAGAACCTTGATGATAAGCCTCTTCACTATTTGTTTTGTTTACAACACCAATAAGGTTAAATGAGGAGTCCAGCATACAGAACATATTCTGATTGCCTGTTACATTAACTATATACCTGTTAAGTGATGCATTATAGTCAATACAGGAAAATTGACAGCTGACATTCTTCTGTGAAATGGACAGAGAATTTGTTTCACCCCTGAAGAATGCAGCATTTGTTACAGCTACTTTATTGGATGTTTCAGTTTCACCACATTGGAAAATAAGCTGATCCTTTAAAGAATTATATGCAATATCATTGCCATGTTGAATATTTTTCAATGTAGGATAATCAGCATCAAATCTTGAACATTTTAAAACAGGATTTCCGTTTTTATCAAAATCAAAACAAAGCACGCCTCTGCCCACAGTTTTATAGTCAGATGTTCTCACAAGTACAACATAATATAAATATTTTCCGTCACTGTCAGAGCCTTCTATGATCGGATAGTATTTGTTTGAATATTTTTTGTTAACTACCTCTTGTACATCATTACAGTTTATTAACAGCTTTAAATCACTGCTGTCAGTTTGATTGACGACATTACTTTGTGAAAGCTGAGACAGTTTGATTGTTATATCTGTATTTTCTGTTGTATCAACAATTGAAAAAGGCTGTATGCCTCCACTTACACTTTGTTCTTCAATATTCTCTTCCTCATATTCACCAAGCTGAGGATCGGTAATAGGTTCATAGCAGGTATAGTCTATTTCATCAGCTAAATCGTCGCTTGTTATTTCTTCATAATCATCAACATATCCGGAATCCATAAATGAATCTTCATCTTGAAATGATGCAAAAATTTCAATGGGGATTGATAGAATCATTATGATTGTTAATAACAGACAGGTCATTTTTTTCATAAGCATCTCTCCGTATACAATTATTTCTTATTTGGAAGTATTATCCATATATACAAGTATATACCTATGAGCTAGATATGTCAATATTCACAAAAAAATAAAAGACTTGGCACATAAAAATGTACCAAGTCTACAAAAAACGACAAAAAACGACTTATCTAACTACAACGCTTTTGACACCGCTCCAGGAGCAATATGTCTTTTTACCGTTTACGGTTTTATATGCTCTGACACGAACATAATATCTTTTGCCGCTCTGAGCGGTATTGAGAGTGGTTGAAAGGCTGTTGCGGCCGTTCACATTAACTGTCAGGTAATTGCTTGAAAAGTTCTTTGTGGTGGACCACATCACCTGATAACCGCTGCCATCATATATTGCTTTGTTCCATTTAACAGTAATTTTCTTTTTGCTGTTTGATTTAGCACTGTTCAATGTTACCATATTATATTTGGTTGCTGTAGTTATTGCATTGGTTCGGTAAGACAGATATGTTCTTCCATTTACTGTGTAATATGCCTGAATTTTGAAATAGTATTTTGTATTGTTCTTAAGACCGGAAACCTTAAGGGTTGTATTTTTTGCACCCTTTATGTCCTTATACAGGGTATCTTTTTTAGTCTTTGGATCATATTTATAAATTCTGTATCCTGTTGCTCTTGCGTTTTTGTTCCATGCCAGATAGACGGCACTGTTATTGCTGCCTGTAGCTTTGAAACCGCTGATTCTCGGAGCTCTTGTACCATAGGTAACACCTACCCAGTATTTACCCCATATGGTATTGTTCGATTTTGTCTGATATGCTTTTACTCTGAATGTGTATTCCTGGAAGCTGTTCAGTCCTGTAACACTAATTTTATTTGATTTGGTTGTAGCATATTTTACATACTTACCGTTTTTCATGATATCAACACGGTATCCTGTAGCACCTGATACCTTGTTCCAGGTGAGGTTAATCTGCTTTGTGTCACTGCCTGTCGCTTTCAGACCTGTAACGCAGGGCAGAGTAGTTACTGCTGTGGTAGTAGTGGTTGTTGTAGTGGAGCTTGAAGGCTTAGTTGTTGTGGAAGTATTACTATCGTTAGGCATATTGTTGAATACCGGAATGGAGAATGTTTTTGTAATACCGAGTATTCCTGCATTGCTGTATGCAGTATATGTTGTTCTTGCTTCTGAAGCGGCAGCAGCAACATTCGCCATATATTCATGGGTGTGAAGAGTGCCTGATTCAGGGTTAACATTAAATTTCTGAAGATAGCCTGTGAACTGTGTTTTGTAATTCTGGGCAATGTACTTTGCACCATTAACGATAGAAATGTGAGGAGATGTCCACGGTCTGTTATAGGTGTCAGGCTTGGCAGTGGTTGTCTTTTTATCAACTAAATCTGTACGGATATAGCCTGTGTAAGATTTATTATTATAGGTTACGGAAATCTGATACCATGTATAGCCGTCACTCTGCTTTGCTGTAGTTGATTTGTATGTGACCTTTGTGTTAGCAGGAAGCATAACAATCTCCTTGCTGGAGGTTGTAGCCTTCTCTCTTACTCTGCATTGACAGTTTGTATAATATCCTGTGCCTGCTGCAGTAGCATTAGAAGTGCTTGCCCACTTGAGTCCGTCAAGAGCACCTGTATAAGCTCCTATATTATAATAGTTGAAGATACCCGGATAGGTTTTGTTTGTACCGCTTGCACCACCGGCAGTAGGCTTCGCACCGCCAACCTCCTGTCTGATTTTGGATGCAAGGTAATATGAGCTCATTCCGTTGCGGCTTGCGGCAGCCATGATAGAATCGGAATAGGTGATTGTAAGTGTGCGTGAAGCACCTGTTGTGTCTTTATATGAGATTTTGGAGTTGTGCATCCAAGTGCCATTTAATATAGATTCAACACCGGACTGTGTCTGGGTGCCATTGTATTTAGTGGACTCAAACTGGAAAATCTCTTTTTCATTAAGGAAGTTTCTTGGATCAAGATAATATTCAACAGCCTTTTCGGAGGCAGATACCCAGTTACTTGCTTCCTGAATGACATATTGACCATTCTTTTTGCATTGTGCACAGTCACAGTACATAGATGTGCTTGTCCCTGATGATTTTTCAATAAGCTGGTTTGAATGATTTTTTCTCTCTCCGTTTACTGCCGCATGGAAATCAAGGTTTGTTTTTAGCGGTTCAAATATCCAGTTAGGATATTTTTTATGCAGTTCAACAAGATCGTCTAGATAGCTTTCGGGAAAGCCTTTACTGCGTAATGTTGCAGCGTAATCGGCTGCCTGTACCTTAATTGTGCTTGCACCGAATAACGCAAATATGTTTATTATGAATGTCAAAGATAATAAAACAGATAGTATTTTTTTCACTAAAAATCCCCCTTAGATTTTAAATCACGTGTATTTATATTATCTCATGTAAAACACATTGTAACATTTTGTAATAAAAATGTCAATTTTAAGACAACTTGTAATATTTACATAATGTGCTGAATAAGGGTTTTTATTGACATTTTATGCATATTTGTATATACTAAATAGGAGTGAAAATATATAAAGGAGGGTGAGTTTTGTCAGATTTATCAGAAAAACTTAAATATTTCAGAAAAAAATCAAATTTAACCCAGCAACAGGTTGCTGATGCTTTAGGAATTGACCGCAGTGCATATTCATATTATGAAACAAATACTAGTACACCAAAGCTTGCCACCGTTCAAAATCTTGCCAGACTTTATAATACAAGTGTTGATTTACTTCTTGGAAATACCGGTGCTGCCAGTGAAGGGGCGATCCTCAACAGTCCTGACAGATTTGAAAAATGGTATATGGATGATCGCTTTAATCAGCTTTCTGATTTTGAACAGGCAATACTCCTCAGGATAAGACTTATGAGTGTAGAAGAAAAGAAAAAACTTATGGAATACATTGACAACTCTATAAGTAACAGTTGATAAAAAAGCTCCGTATGGAATTTACCCATTCGGAGCTTTTTTGTTTGCAAATTATTTTTGCTTTTCCTTTTTCAACGTTTTTTGATATTCCTTTGTGTCTTTTGCGAGTACACCTGATAATACAAGAAGTGAAATCAGATTCGGTATTGCCATGAGTCCGTTTGCAATATCTGAGAAGGACCATACGATATCCAGTGATGCCGTTGCACCCACAAAGGTCAGTACTGAAAATACCACTCTGTATATATAACAATAAATAGGCTTTTTCAGAAGGAATTCAAGTGACTTTTCACCATTATATTCCCAGCCGAGAATGGTTGAAAATGCAAACAGAACAATGCTGATTGTAACAAATATTCCGCCTGTTTTTCCCAGTGCAGTTTCAAAGGCAGAGATTGTAAGTGCTGCACCCTGTGCATCCGTTTTTCCGATAAGACCGCTTGAGGCGATTACCAGACCTGTGATTGTGCATACTACGATGGTGTCAATAAATGTACCGCACATATTTATGTATCCTTGTTTAACGTGATGGTCTGATGTTGCAGAGGCTGCTGATATAGCCGCACTTCCGAGACCTGCCTCATTGGAAAATACGCCTCGTGCAATTCCGTATCGCATGGAAGTCAATATTGTTCCGGCAACACCGCCTGCGACTGCTTTTGTATTGAAAGCGGATTTAAAAATGAGGGCTATTCCCTCAGGCACATTCTTATAATTTATAATGATTACTATAATACCTGCAATAATATAAAACACTGCCATTGCGGGTACAAGGATGGTTGACACCTTTGAAATAGATTTGATTCCGCCGATAACGATTAATGCTGTCAATACTGCTATTATAATTCCTATAATAACAGGTGACACTGAAAAAGTACTTGCAACAGAGCTTGATATGGAATTTGCCTGAGTTGCATTCCCTATACCAAATGAAGCAAGCAGTGTGAATATTGCAAAAAATACAGCAAGAACTTTACCGAGTTTTTTGTGCTTGAAAGCATTCTGAAGCGTGTACATCGGTCCACCGCACATTTCACCGTTTTCATTTACTGTACGGTATTTTAGCGCTAATGCACATTCTGCATACTTTGTTGATATGCCAAAGGCAGCTGATATCCACATCCAGACAAGTGCACCGGGTCCGCCCAAGACCATTGCGGTTGCTACACCTACAATATTTCCCGTGCCCACAGTAGCGGCAAGTGCCGTCATTAGAGCAGAGAATGGAGATATATCACCTTGTCCGTTATCTGTTTTTCTGGATTCTTTACTGAATAATTTTTTTAGTGAATATCCAAGATTTCTCCATGTAAGAAAGTCAAGCCTGATTGTGAGAAATATACCTGTTCCTACCAGAAAAACCAGCATAACAGGTCCCCATACAAAGTTACTCATTGCTTTTACAATTTCCTGAAGTTTCTCCATATTTTTCATCTCCAATAAAAATGTCCGAATCATAATAACATATTCATAAAATGAAATCAATAAAAAAGGAATGTCCTGCTGCTTTTTAGACATTCCTTTTTGCTTTGTGATATTGTTTTATATTAAATTATATAATTTTTTTGCATTCTCATTCGTAATGCTCAGCAGTTCCTGTGGATCTATATCAAGCACGTCTGCAATTTTTTCGGCCACATAGGGGATATATGAGGAATTATTCGTTTTCCCTCTCATAGGCACAGGGGCAAGATAGGGTGCATCCGTTTCAAGCACAAGGCGGTCAAGTGGGATTTCTTTTACCACCTCAAGGCTTTTTCTTGCATTATTAAATGTTACTACACCATTGAGTCCGATATACATACCCAGTTTGATTATTTCTTTAGCCATTTCCTTTGAGCCTGAAAAGCAGTGCACAACGCCCTTAGGCTTTGTTGCTTTCAGAATATCCAGTGTATCGCCGTGTGCCTCTCTGTCGTGGACGATTACAGGCATATCAAGCTCCTTAGCAAGGTCAATCTGTGCTTCAAAAAAATTCTTCTGAACTTGTTTAGATGAACTCATCCAATGGTAGTCAAGACCGATTTCTCCAATGGCAACGCATTTTTCATTCTGCGCAAATTTTTTGATGATTGCTAAATCATTAATGCCTGCATCTTCCAAACATTCAGGATGAAAGCCGGTAGCAAAATATATATAATTATATTTCTGTGCCAAGTCAAAATTAAACTGTGTTGTTTCTATATCACATCCGCAGCTGACAACATAAGTAATACCCTGACTTTGAAGATGATTCAACAATTCTTCTCTGTCAGGGTCAAATTTACTGTCGTCGTAGTGAGAATGTGTATCAAAAATATTGTGATACATATTCATACCTTTTCTTTTATCGTATTTTTGTACCGGCAGGCATACCGTCAACAAAGAGTACCTTAACATCATCTTCGCTTATATCACCTGCAAGGAGCATACCGTTACTCATTTCACCGCAAAGCTTTGCTGGCTTGAGGTTTGCAACGATTACAACGCTCTTGCCGACTAAGTCCTCAGACTTATACCACTGAGATATGCCTGATACAATCTGACGAGGCTCTGATGTGCCGTCGTTAACCATTATTTTAAGAAGCTTCTTTGATTTCTTAACAGGCTCGCAGGAGGTAACCTCTGCTACTCTGAGCTCAACCTTCGCAAAATCGTCAAAGGCGATTTCAGCAAGTCCTTCAATTTCAGGTTTTTGCTGCGCCTTCTGAGCTTCTTCAGCCTGCTTTGTAATCAATGCATTAAGTTCTTCAATTTCCTTATCAAAGTCAATTCTTGGGAAAAGTGCAGGACCTTTCTTAACGGTTACATCCTGAGGAAGTACACCGAACTTTCCTGCGTTTTCATAGGTGATGAGTTCTTCATTGCAGCCAATCTGCTCCCATACCTTTGGCATGGTTGTAGGCATAAAGCAGGAAAGAAGGGTAGTGCTTATACGTATTGCCTCGAGAAGGTTGTAAAGCACACAGGAAAGTCTTGCTTTTTTGCTCTCGTCCTTGCCGAGTATCCAAGGGGTTGTTTCGTCAATATATTTGTTTGCTCTTGAAATAACCTTAAAGATTTCTGCAAGGGCATTATTGAGCTGAGTTTCATCCATAAGGTCTGCAACCTTTTCACGTAAAGCAGTGGACATTGAAATAAGCTCATTGTCAATATCTTCACTTTCCTTATCAGCAGGAAGTGTACCGCCGAAATATTTTTCAACCATTGCAACTGTTCTTGAAACAAGGTTGCCCAAATCGTTTGCAAGGTCCGAATTGATACGGTTTATCATAATCTCGTTCGAGAATGAGCTGTCAGCACCGAGAGCCATTTCTCTGAGAATATGGTATCTTATTGCATCAGCACCATAGCGTTCACCCAGTACCTTAGGATCAACAACGTTGCCGATTGACTTGCTCATTTTCTGACCATTGAAGGTAATCCAGCCGTGAACAGCAAGATGCTTTGGAAGAGGCAGGTCAAGTGCCATAAGAATGGCAGGCCAGATAATTGCGTGGAAACGCATAATATCCTTTGCTACCATATGAAGGTCAGCAGGCCAGAATTTATCATAGTCACTGTATTGATTATTAAGATAGCCGAGTGCTGAGATGTAGTTTGAAAGAGCATCAACCCAAACATATACAACGTGCTTATCATCGAATGTAACAGGTACACCCCAAGTAAAGGTTGTTCTTGAAACACAGAGGTCTTCAAGTCCCGGCTTGATGAAATTGTTCACAAGCTCCACAGCTCGTGAACGCGGCTGAAGATAATCTGTTTCCAGAAGCAATTTCTCAATTCTCTCAGCAAACGGTGACATTTTGAAGAAATATGCTTCCTCCTCAGCCTCTGTTACGTCACGTCCGCATTCAGGACACTTGCCGTCAACAAGCTGGCTTTCGGTCCAGAAGGACTCACAAGGTGTACAGTATTTGCCTGTGTATTTTCCCTTGTAAATATAGCCCCTGTCGTAAAGCTCTTTGAATATCTTCTGCACGGTTTCGATATGATAATCGTTAGTTGTGCGGATATATCTGTCATAGCTGATGTTCATATAGCTCCAAAGGTCTTTGAATACTGCAACAATTTCATCAACATATGCTTTTGGTGTAATACCCTTTTCCTTAGCCTTTTGCTCAATCTTGAGGCCGTGCTCGTCAGTGCCTGTAAGGAAAATTACGTCTTTACCCTGCATACGTCTGAAACGTGCTATGGAATCGCAGGCAACTGTTGTATAGCAGTGGCCGATATGCGGATTGCCTGACGGATAATATATAGGTGTTGTTATATAGAACTTTTCTTTCTCTGACATAATCATTTCCTCCGTTAAATTTTTGATGCGGCACCCTTGTCAAGCATAAGTGTAACATCCGTGTGGAACTGCAATACAGATGCAGGGCACTGCGGTGTTACATTGCCGTCAATGAGTTGCTTGATTGCATTTGCCTTGTTTTCTCCTGTAGCAATGATAAGAATTCTCTTAGCCTGCATAATAGAGCCGATACCCATTGTAACTGCGTGTGTAGGCACTTCCTCAATGGAATTGAAGAAACGGCTGTTATCCTTGATTGTGCTTTCCTTAAGCTTTACAACGTGGCTCCACCTCTGAAAGCTGTCGGACGGCTCATTGAAAGCGATGTGTCCGTTTGAGCCGATACCTAAAAGCTGAATATCAATACCGCCGGATTTTTTAATTCTCATTTCATATTCTTTGCATTCTTTTTCCAAATCATCAGCATTTCCGTTAAGAAAATGGATGTTTTCCTTTGGAATATTGATATGATTAAAAAGATTTTCATACATAAAGCTATGATATGAATTTTTATCATTTACATCCAGCTTGCAGTATTCATCAAGATTGAATGTGGTTACCTTGCTGAAGTCCACTGCACCGTTTTCAAAAAGCTTAATCATATGGCCGTAAGGCTTAAGCGGGGTTGAGCCTGTTGCAAGTCCTAAAACGGAATCAGGTTTAGCCAGTACCTGACCGCACATATAGTTACCGGCTGCGATACCGATTTGCTCATCATTATCATAAACTAAAACATTCATTATGTATATCCTCCGATAATTAAAGATTTAAAATTACTCTAAAAATAATATCCCATATATTATAAACTAATTACCTGCACTGTCAACAAGTTTTGCATTTTTTTGTAATATCAAATTTACTATGCAAAATAAAATCAAAAAGCCTATTGTGCCGATCACTGCACCGCAGGAGTCGATAATCCAGTCAGTAAACTGGCAGGAACGACCCTCAACAAAAAGCTGATGAAATTCATCTGTTGCCGCATAGGCAGAGGTTAATATGATCGACAGAATCGGCTTTTCGTGTCCTGCAGTCTGATGTAATGCAATGTTGAATAAAAGGCAGAGACCTGTGAATTCCAGACAGTGTGCAGATTTTCTGACAATAAAATCCGTGAAAAAATTATCTCCGAAAAGGTTTAGAAGCCACTGCAGTACGGCACCGCTCTGTTCCACAGACTGCACTGCTGTCCTTGAGGAAAGCCAGAAAATCACTGCCATACAAATTACAACAAGTATCCAGCAAATTGTGGTCTTAATCCGCTCTTTGTGCATTTATAAAATTCACCCTTCCGCTTCCCGCGTGAAACTGCACAGAGCTTACGCCTTTGGACTGTACATAGTAAGATGCCTCAAACAGCACCGGCATAACGGAATAATCTTCCATAATTGCCTGCTCACATTTTTTGCAAGCGGCTGCCATATTGCTTGCGTTGGCACTCTGTGCTGCTTTCAATCTCTTTTGAACATCCTCCACCTCACCCAGATAATTGCCATTTATAATGTCACTTAAAAAGGATACAGGATTCTGATTGGTTGCTTCAAATTTGTACAAGGCAATATCATAGTCGCCTTTTGAAAAAGCAGTATTGTATTCCTCATTGCTGAGTACATTCAGCTTAAGGGAAAATGAAATTTTATTTTCATCGCCGTAATTGGTTATCTGACCGATGCTTCCCTGAATACCCTGTACAAACTGCTTTGCAATATCCTCCATATTCTGTGGGACAATGATTGTTATATCGGCTATAGAATACTGTGTTTCCTGCAGACCCTTTTTCCAGAGCTCCACTGCCTTTTGCGTGTTCTGCGCTGGAACAGTATTGCCGATTGCTTCATTTGCTTTTTCATTTCCAATCATACAGCTTGGCGGAGTAAATGAATTTGCTTTTGTAAAATGCTTGTGCTCGTCCAGCTTGGCATCTGATATACTGAGGCAGACTGCCTGACGCAAATCATTATTTGTGAAAAGCTGTTTGTTTTTATTGAACAGGAATGCCCACATCTTATTTGAATAGGGGAGTGCCGTTACTTTGTTGTCGTTTATTTTTTCGTAGTCATCACCTGAAATATATGCGCAATCATAATATCCGTTTTTGATATTCTTCGGAATATCGGAATCTGCATCTGTTATATTAAGTGTGATATCTGTAACCTTTGACGGATATTCACCTACATAGAGCTTGTTGTTTTTGAGAATATAAGATTTATCAAGGATGGTACTTACGTAAAACTGACCGTTAAAGATTGTGTAATCAAGTCCTAATCCGTATCTTCCCTTTGTTGCGTAGAAATAATCCCTGTTACAGGGCATAGCAACGGCAGTGGAGAGGGTGTTCATAAAACTGTCATCAGGTGCTATGAGACGGATTTCAAGTGTGTAGTCATCTAAAGCTTTAACACCCAGATTACCGGAAGCTTTTTTGCCTGAGTGAACCTCCTTCGCATTTACAATATTTGCGATTGATGAGAACAGAGGACTGTCTGTATTGGCATCTGCTGCACGCTGAAGAGCAAATACAAAATCGTGTGCAGTGATATCAGGGTTAAAGTCTGTACCCATAAGCTCCTGAGCTTTTGTGGGATTTTCTTTATCCTCACTCTGTACATTCCATTTTGCACCTTTTCTGAGGTTAAAGGTGTATGTGCGTTTGTCCTCACTTATAGTCCATTTTTCGGCAACACCTGCCTGAACAGTTCCGTCATCCAGTATACGCACCAATCCCTCAAAACAGTTTTCCGTAATCAGAAATTCGTCTGAGGTAGCAGCAATCTGCGGATCAAAGCTTGCTATATTTCCGTCAAATGGGTATATAAAATCAAGCTTGTCTGATTTATTTGAACAGCCTGAAAAAAGAGTAACCGTTAATATTATGCAAGTCAGCAGAGCTGTGATTTTTTTAAAAATTTTCATATCATTCACCTGAAAGCTATTATAACAAATAGTGAATATTAAATCAATGAAATATGTGTTAAATTTAGCCAGATATTAAAACACACGGAAGCGTGTATCAAAAAGTTTTCGGATTTCCTGTAAATAAATTCTGTCTCTTATACACATCTGACGCTGCCGACGACTAGTCGAGTGTAG
>UQVI01000011.1 GCA_900544515.1 uncultured Oscillospiraceae bacterium
AGCGTCAGATGTGTATAAGAGACAGGTGCATTGTTTCCTGTCGCACCCTCCACAATTGCTTTTAAATCATCAAGCGAATTGATTTTGGCACCACTCTGAATAATGGACTCCTGTGTCATTTTCGGCAGCGCGTCAAAATATTGCTGCATCTGCGGTGTAAGATTAAACATATCCGGCATAGTAAAAACTCCTTTCAGATTTATTTTATCCGAAAGGAGCTTTTTTATTAAATATTTTAAATCAGTTCACTTATTACGGTATTTGATAATAACATTCCTTCCTGTGTCAGGAATATGTTGTCATTAATTTCACCTAATAATCCCATTTTTATAAAATTACGATAATCTTTTTTAATCAGTGATTTGTCTATTCCTTTGCTGAGCCTTAGGCCAAGCATAATTTTTTCTTCCTCAGTACCTCCGATTCCGTCGTAAATGATATTGAAATCCTTATCATAATAGAATCGTTTTCCACCCCATAGAGAATGTGCACTTGCTCCGATTCCGAGATATTCATCAAGCTCCCAGTATTTTAGATTGTGCCTGCTTTCATATCCGGGCTTAGCAAAGTTGCTTACTTCATATTGATCAAAGCCGAGATTTTTTAATGCTTTAATTGTTTTCAGATACATATTGCAAACCGTGTCCTCGTCCGGAAGAGCAAGTCTGTTCTGTATTTCAAAAAATTTTGTGTTTTCTTCAATCTTCAGCATATAGGCACTGATGTGCGTAACATTCATTTTGTCGATGAATGCAAAGGTTTCATCAAGGCTGTCAAGGGTCTGCTTAGGGGTGCCGAGCATAATATCAAGGCTGATGTTTGTGATGCCTGCTTTTCGTGCATCACTGACTGTCTTAGCAACCTCAGCTTGTCCTGCCGCTCTGCCCAGTGCAAAACGTTCCTCGTTTCTTGCACTCTGCATACCGATGCTGATTCTGTTCACACCAAATTCAGCATATTTTTCAAAATCCTTTTCAAGGTTCTTTGATGGATTGCATTCAATCGTTATCTCACAGTCTTTGCTGACATCGAATTGAGCCTTTGATGCATGGATGATTTTTTCGATAAGCTCAGGCTTAAGAATAGAAGGCGTTCCTCCGCCAAAGTAGATTGTGTCAAATCTGCCGCTGTATTTTTTTATTTCATCGCAAAGCCTGTCACTATATTTTTCAGCAAGCTCCTTTTCATATTTCACACTGTAAAAATCACAGTAAGGACATTTGGAACGGCAAAAAGGAATGTGAAAATACAAGCCGTTACTCATATAGAATCACACTCCTTTTGTAATGTAAAATTATTTCTTTCTGCTTTCTGCTTTGAGACGAAGGGATTTATCAAGAATGGTTTTTCTCAGGCGGATTGACTTTGGTGTTACTTCGAGAAGTTCATCATCAGCCAGGAATTCCATACTCTGCTCCAATGAAAGAGTGGTAGGCGGAACAAGCTTGAGTGCCTCGTCCGAACCGCTGGCACGTGTATTGGTTACGTGCTTTTTCTTACAAACATTGCAGACGATATCCTCATCCTTTGCACATTCGCCGACAATCATTCCCTCGTAAACCTCAATACCGGGTCCTACGAAAAGTCTGCCCCTGTCCTGTGTATTCCAGAGTCCATAGCCAGTGGTTGTGCCTGTTTCGTGAACAACGATTGAGCCGCGACTTCTCGTAGCAATATCGCCCTTGAATTCCTCATATCCCACAAAGAGCTGATTCATAATGCCGTTGCCGTTGGTGTCTGTAAGAAATTCTGAACGGTAGCCGATAAGACCGCGTGACGGAATTTTGATTTCAAGGTGTGTCATACCGGTTGAGCGAGTGTCCATATTTTCAATCTCACCCTTGCGTGAGCAGAGCTTTTCCATAACTGCACCCACGTATTCCTCAGGCACTTCAATGATAGCCAGCTCGACAGGCTCAAGGGTTCTTCCGTTCTCGTCCTTTTTCATAATAACCTGAGGACGTGATACCTGAAACTCATAATTTTCTCTTCTCATGGTTTCAATCAAAATTGAAAGATGAAGCTCGCCTCTGCCTGATACCTTAAAGGTGTCCATTGAGTCAGTTTCCTCCACTCTCATGGATACATTGGTTTCAACCTCCTTGAACAGTCTGTCACGGAGATTACGTGAGGTCACATACTTGCCCTCGCGGCCTGCAAATGGTGAATCATTTACAATGAAATTCATTGAAATAGTTGGCTCGTCAATTTTTACGAAAGGCAATGGTTCAACGCATTCAGGGTCGCAGGCAGTTTCACCGATATTTAGGTCCGCAATACCTGAAACACATACAAGATCACCGAACTTTGCCTCGCCGCAGTCAACTCTTTTAAGACCCTCAAATTGGTATATTTTTGAGAATTTTACATTTTCCTGTGTGCCGTCCTGTCTGCAGAGTACATAAGGTGTATTAACCTTGACTGAGCCTCTTTCAACTCGGCCGACGCCGATACGTCCAACATAATCATCATATTCAAGTGATGAGAATAAAATCTGTGCAGGGCCCTCCATATCACCGTCAGGTGACGGAATGTGCTCTAAGATTGCATCAAGGAGAGGTCTCATATCACCCTCACGCACATTCGGGTCAGTGCTTGAATAACCGTCTCTTGCAGATGCGTAGATAACAGGGAATTCAATCTGCTCATCATCTGCACCAAGTTCAATGAACAAATCGAGAACCTCGTCGATAACCTCCTCAGGTCTTGCACCCTCACGGTCAACCTTGTTTACAACAACCAGTGGCTTTTTATGTAAGCCCAAAGCCTTTTTCAGTACAAAGCGCGTCTGCGGCATGCAGCCCTCAAATGCGTCAACAAGCAGCAATACACCGTCAACCATTGTTAAGATACGCTCAACCTCACCGCCGAAGTCAGCGTGGCCGGGTGTGTCAACAATATTTATCTTTGTGTCCTTGTAGTGGATAGAGGTGTTTTTTGAAAGGATGGTAATTCCTCTTTCTCTTTCAAGATCGTTGGAGTCCATTACTCTTTCTGCAACCTCTTCATTGTCACGAAAGATACCGCTCTGGTGCAGCATCTCATCAACAAGTGTTGTTTTACCGTGATCAACGTGGGCTATAATTGCTATGTTTTTTATATCGTTTCTCTTGCTCAACTCATCACCCTCAATTTAAATCTGTTATATAAAATAATCGTTTGTATTTTACCACTTAGCCGGACGCTTGGCAAGTGTTTATGTCTGACTTTTGGAAAAAGAGACAATTTGCTTTACAAATTACTGTTATTTTGATAGAATCAAGATAACTCGGCAAATAAATTTAAAGGTAATTACGGAGCATTGATATGAAAGAATTTTTTATTGCATCTTCACTTGAGAAGATTTTTCCGAACAGCAGGGATATTGCAGAGCTTGATAGGTTGTCTATGCTGAAAAATGAGAAAAAGGCATTTCAGCTTGTTTTCCGTGCAAAAAAAGGAGTGCATATTTCCTTTGATGTGGAATCTGTACTTTTTGAATATATGAATTTTTCCGTTGTCAAAATGATTAAGGGCGGTTATGTTAAGGACAAAAACGCTGATGATTATTATATTGAAGAGCCGCACGAGTATTACCCTGATTTGCTTATGCCGATGAAGGGCACCTGTTTTACTGCACTTGAAGATGGACTGAACTGCGTATGGGTACAGGTTTCAGCTGATGCTCTGCCTGCAGGAAATCACAACATTTGTATAAAATACGGCGATGAAGAATGCAGTATCGAAGTTCGTGTTATTGATGCACAGCTGCCAAAGCAGTCTTTGATTTACACCAACTGGTTTCATACGGACTGTCTTATGAGTGTGTACGGCTATGAAGCTTTTTCAGACGAGTACTGGGAAACTGTTGAAAAGTTCCTGCACCATGCAGCTGATTATGGTATGAACTGCGTTCTTACTCCTCTCTTTACACCCCCTCTTGATACGAAGGTCGGAGGCGAACGTCCGACTGTTCAGCTGGTTGATGTTAAGGTCGTGGGCAAAAATGAATACAGCTTTGCATTTGATAAGGTTGATAAATGGCTTGAAATGTGTGACCGCTGTAATATTGAATATTACGAAATGAGCCACTTGTTCACACAGTGGGGAGCACGTCACGCACCGAAGATTATAGCAGAAAAGAATGGGGTTAAGAAACGTATCTTCGGCTGGAGAACAAGGGCATGCGGTAAAAGATACCGTTTGTTTATAGAGCAGTTTGCAAAGGCAATTGCAAAATATATTGACGAAAAGGGTATACGTGAAAGATGCCTTTTCCATGTATCTGACGAGCCTGCTGCTTCTATGAAAAGAGCTTATTCAAAGGCGTCGAAAATAGTCAGAGACAACTTCAAAGGCTTTAAAATCATTGATGCACTGTCTTCATTCGATTTTTATAAAAACGGACTGATTGAACAGCCGATACCTGCAAACGATCATATTGAGCCGTTTATCGGTAATGTACCTGAGCTTTGGACATATTATTGCTGTGCGCAGGGCAGTAAGTATGTTTCAAACCGATTTTTTGCAATGCCGTCTGAGCGTAACCGAGTACTCGGTCTCCAGCTGTATAAATTCAATGTTAAAGGCTTTTTGCACTGGGGATATAATTTCTACTATACGCAGTATTCAAAAGAAATTATCAATCCCTTTGAGGTTTCGGATGCAGGCGGTAAGTTCCAGTCAGGTGACAGCTTTGTTGTTTATCCCGGTGAAAACGGGGAGCCGCTTGATTCTCTCAGACTTCATGTATTCTATGATGCCTTTCAGGATATGCTTGCTCTGCAGCTGCTTGAAAGCAAAATCGGATATGAGAAAACACTCGCACTTGTTGAACAGGGACTTGAAAAGCCATTGTCCTTTACGGAATATCCTCACGATGCACACTGGCTTGAAAATGTGCGTGAGCGTGTAAATGCTGCAATAGCAGAGTGTTAAACTGCACATATAATCAATAAAGCAGAAGGAACATCCTTCTGCTTTATTTGTTTAGCGGCGTATATTCATCAGTTAATCCGAGTATGTAATTTGCAGATACATTATAATATTTGCATAATTTAACGATGCTGTCAACTCTCATTTCTCTTCGACCTGATTCCCAGTGACCTACTGTTGCATCTGATACTTTGCATATATCCGCTATGTCCTGTTGTGTCAGGTCATGGTCAATTCTTAAATCGTGAAATTTTTGTCTATAATCCAAAAATCATTACCCCCTTTTTTTGTATAATACTACAAAATGTAGCAAAAATATTGAAATCCTACAAACAGTAGTATAAAATATAAATGCTGCAACACATAGGCAACCGTATTTTATATAGGTATGCAAAAAAGCAAAAGCACCGATGGTAAACCCATCGGTGCTTTTGCTTTTACAGGTTATTTATTTTTTTTGTTAAAGCTGTCACGCAGTGCAACCGTTCTGTTGAATACAGGCTTATCGTCTGTTGAATCCTTGTCCTTGCAGAAATAGCCGTTTCTCATAAACTGATACTTTGCACCTGCTTCGCAATCTGCAAGCGCCTTTTCAACATATCCGTTTACAACAACAAGGGAGTCAGGGTTAAGGTTATCCTCAAATGAGCTTACACCCTCCTCGTTGCTTGGATTCTCCACATTGAAGAGTCTTTCATAAAGTCTGATTTCAGCAGGGCAGTTATCCTTTGCAGATACCCAGTGAATTGTGCCCTTAACCTTTCTGCCGTCCGGTGCATCTCCGCCAAGAGTTTCAGGGTCATATGTGCAGTGAACACAGCAAACCTCACCGTTCTCGTCCAGGTCGTAGCCTGTACAGGTTACAAAATAAGCCTTGTAAAGTCTTACCTCATTGCCTACAAAAAGACGTCTGTACTTTTTAATCGGCTCAATCATAAAGTCGTTCTTTTCAATCCAGAGCTCTTTTGAAAACGGCATCATTCTTGAGCCATATTCAGGGTGATCCGGATGGTATTCACATTCAATATCCTCCGTTTTATCCTCAGGATAATTGTCGATAACAAGCTTGAGAGGGTCAATTACAGCCATTGCACGCGGTGAATTTGCGCCGAGATTGTCACGCACACAAGCCTCAAGCAGAGCAAAGTCAATAACGCTGTAGGCTTTTGAAACACCGATTCTTTCGCAGAAATCACGGATTGCTTCAGCAGGATAGCCTCTTCTTCTCATACCGCTGAGTGTAGCCATTCTTGGGTCATCCCAGCCTGATACGATATTGTCCTTAACCAGCTGCAGGCACTTTCTCTTTGATGTGAGTGTATAGTTAAGGTTCATTCTTGCAAATTCAATCTGTCTCGGCTTTTCCCAGTCGATAAGCTCATTTACAAACCAATCGTAAAGCGGTCTGTGATTTTCAAACTCAAGTGAGCAGAGGGAGTGTGTTACTCTTTCATATGCGTCGGAAAGCGGATGCGCAAAATCGTACATAGGATATACGCACCATTTGTCACCTGTTCTGTGGTGATGTGCATACATAATTCTGTAAATGATAGGGTCACGCATATTAAGGTTAGGTGATGCCATATCAATTTTTGCTCTGAGCACCTTTGAGCCTTCAGGGAATTCACCATTCGTCATACGCTCAAATAAATCAAGGTTTTCCTCAATCGGTCTGTCTCTGTATGGTGAGTTCTTACCTGCTTCGGTGAGCGTACCTCTGTATTCTCTCATCTGCTCCGGTGTAAGCTCGCATACAAATGCCTTTCCCTTTTTGATGAGCTTGATTGCACATTCATAAATGAAATCGAAATAGTCGGATGCATAATAAACATTATCATAGTCAAAGCCAAGCCATTTGATGTCCTCTTCGATAGCCTCAACGTATTCTGTATCTTCCTTTGTAGGATTGGTATCATCCAGCCTCAGGTTGCAGACACCCTTGTACTTGTCCTTAACACCGAAATTGATGCAGATTGCCTTAGCGTGGCCGATATGAAGATATCCGTTTGGCTCAGGAGGAAAACGGGTCTGAATAGACTGATACTTTCCTTCCGCCAAATCTTCATCAATAAAATCATGAATAAAATTGGAATTTGTGATTTTTTCTTCTGTGTTATTTATTTCAGCCATCATTTTACCTCCTCATAGTGCTTGATTGCTTTTTCTATTCTGCTTTGTACCCTGTCTGCACCAAGCAGTGCGGTGATTGCGTAAAGGTCAGGTGTGTTTGTCCTGCCTGTGAGGGCAACACGTATGATTGTTGAAACATCGCCAACGTGACCTTTGAATGCATCCGGATTCTGTTTGAATTCCTTTACGTTAGGTGTACAGCCAACCGGCTCGCAGATGCTTTTTATTTTACTGAACCAGG
Source organism: uncultured Oscillospiraceae bacterium (assembly GCA_900544515.1). Taxonomy (GTDB): domain Bacteria; phylum Bacillota; class Clostridia; order Oscillospirales; family Acutalibacteraceae; genus Eubacterium_R. The sequence goes on from UQVI01000011.1 coordinate 7,286, forward strand.
TATCTTTATCATCATTGATGTCAACAATATCCTTATAAAGCTTTAATACCTGGACGGCAAGCTCGGGTGTGGCATTTCCTGTAAGTTCATAGTTTTCCTCAAAGGTTTTATCATACATATAGCTGATATAGTCAGGGATATCCGACCATTTTGCAATATCCTTACGCGGCTTTTTGTTGCCTCTGTCAATGTTGAGTACAGCAGTTGCATAGGTCTTGTCCTGCTCGTAGAGGTCTGCAAGCTGCGTGTTGAATTCCTTTGCCCATTCATAGGATTGTGCAAATACTTCATCGGCAGTCATTACGCTGATTACATTTTTGGATACGTCGGTCAGCTTGACCATATCAAACAGTGCACCTGATACGGACATCTTTTTAAGATTGAATGGGAATGCATTTATGTCAGCGTCTTTATTTACTCTGCGCCAGTCCTCAAAATTTGAGTTCATAATGGTCATCATATATTCGTTGACTGATGAGGACGAAAAGCCCTCCTGCTTGTAGTAGGTAACAGCAGCCTCAGGGTCCTTTCTCTTTGACAGCTTGCGTTTGCCTTCGCCCTCCGTTTTCATAATCGGAGCAACATGTGCGTATTTAACAGGCTTAAAGCCGAGAACTCTGAACAGCTGTAAATGCAGCGGAACAGATGCAATCCACTCGTCACCGCGTGTAACGTGGGTGGTCCTCATAAGATGATCGTCAACCGCATGAGCAAAATGATAGGTCGGAATGCCGTCTGTTTTAAGAAGAACAACATCAATAACATTTTCAGGCATTTCTATTTTTCCTCTGATCATATCATCGAAATAGCACTTTTTATTGATATCACCGGGTGATTTAAGACGGAGTGTCCAGGTTTGACCGTTTTCGATATTGGCTTTTATCTCCTCAAAGGAAAGGTCACGGCATTTTGCATATTTGCCGTAGTAGCCTTTTATGTCCTCGTTTTCCTGTTGAGTTCTTATATTTTCAAGCTCTTCAGCGGAGCAGAAGCAAGGGTACGCAAATCCCTGTTCAACCAGCGATTTTGCATATGTCTGATAAATCTCTTTTCTTTGGCTCTGATAGTAGGGACCATATTCACCCTTTTGTGTGCCGTCAATCATAACACCCTCGTCGGGCGTTACATCGTATGCAGCAAGTCCCTGAAGCATAACCTCAACAGCATCGTCAATCTTTCTCTTCTGGTCAGTGTCCTCAACTCTTACAAAAAATATTCCGTCTGTTGCCTTTGCCGTTTTGTATGCAACAGTACCTGTGAAAAGATTACCGAAATGAAGAAAGCCTGTGGGGCTTGGTGCAAGACGTGTAACGCGTGCACCCTCCTTCAGATTTCTCTGCGGATAGAGTTCTTCATAATAGTCAGGTGTCTTATCTATATCCGGAAATAATAGCTCTGCTAATTTGTTATAATCTGTCATATTTTCACCTATATTTTTAAATTTACCAATAAAATACATAATATTATCGCATATATTATGTAATTAATCAACATTAAATAAATATATTTTATTGAAAAAATTATTTTATTATGATAGATTATTTTATGTATTATATATTAATTTATAACGGAGGATGACCTGTGGAGTTGCCAAATGATCCTTTTATGCTGTTGAGCGTTATTAATCTTAAGCTAAGAGATTTTTATTCAGACCTTGATGAACTGTGCGATGATTTGAATGTTAATAAAGATGAGCTTTGTGACAAACTTGAAGCAGCAGGTTTCAGTTATGATAAAGAACATAATAAATTTTGGTAAAAATCAAATAACAGTATTGACAAATTATGGAAACATATGTATAATTAAATTGTAATCATTACAAATTAATAATAATTACAAAGGTGGTGACAGAGTGAATACAGGAGAGATTATTGACCTTTTTAAAGAAAAAGGTCTTAAGGCAACACCGCAGCGTATAGCCGTTTATAACTTCCTTGTGGAAAACCCTGTTCACCCCGATGTGGAAACCGTTTATCAATCCATGATAATGGATAATCCGTCTTTTTCAAAAACTACGGTTTATAACTGCCTGCAGGCACTGACGGATTGCGGTCTGCTGATACCTGTTAAAATTGATAATGAAAAAATCAGATATGATGCGGATACCAGCTTTCACGGGCATTTCAAATGTGACTGCTGCGGCAAGATATATGATTTCAAATGCTTTGATGAAAAAGTATCAGGGATTGATAATTTTAAAATCAGGCAGAGGGATGTTTATTACAGTGGCTTATGCAGCTGCTGCATATAATATAATTTAATTTAAAGGAGTAATTTAAAATGGCTAAGAAGTATTATTGCCCTGTTTGCGGCTACGAAAGTGACGAACCAATTGATGTTTGCCCTGTTTGCGGAGCAAAGATGGAGGAAAGAAAAGAAGGTGTTACATCTTGGGCTGCTGAGCACCAGGTAGGTATCATTGACGGTGTTGACGAGGCTATCGTTCAGGGCCTTCGTGACAACTTCAACGGCGAGTGCACAGAGGTAGGTATGTACCTTGCAATGGCAAGAGTTGCTCACAGAGAGGGTTATCCGGAAATTGGTCTTTACTGGGAAAAGGCTGCTTATGAAGAGGCAGACCACGCAGCAAGATTTGCTGAGATGCTCGGTGAGGTTGTAACGGATTCAACAAAGAAGAACCTTGAAATGAGAGCTTCTGCTGAAAACGGTGCTACACTTGGTAAGACTCAGCTTGCTAAGATGGCTAAGGAGCAGGGACTTGACGCTATCCATGATGCAGTTCATGAGATGGCAAGAGACGAGGCTCGTCACGGCAAAGCATTTGAGGGCCTCCTCAAGAGATATTTTGCTGACTGATATCTATAATATTAAAAGGTTGTCGGAATGAACCGACAGCCTTTTTTTGTTAGTAAGAAGAATTATAAACTAAATATAAATAACCTAAACAATATATAAACAATGCTGGTTTTATTTGCTATATCATCCGAATTATGATATAAGGAAATCAAGAGGAGATAGTTATGAAAAAGGTTTTACAGTTTTTGGCAATGCCGTTAATCATCGCTCTGCAGATTGCGATATGTTGTTTATTATTTGCCTTTGGAAATGGTGTAGGAATTACGTTTATACTGCCCATTGCATTGATTATTTATATGTTTCTCGGTGGATATGCGGTTTCAAAAATTGAAAGTAAAAAAATAAAGATTTCTTCTTCAGTATTTACAGCGGTACTGTTGGTGCTTTCTTTTGTAATTCTTTTTGCGGTATCAGGGTACAGCGACAGTACAGGCTTTATTGTTCCGCTTATTTCACCGATTTCCAATGGCGTTTCTGTTTTGTTTGTAAGCTCTGGAATCATAGAATATCTTAGTCTGCCATATATGATTATTACTACAATCGGCGCTGTGATTCCTGTTTTAATCATACTAATTTCATCTAAAATCTTTAATACAGAAAACAAAAAAATCAAGGCTGCTTTGCTTGCGGTTATGGCACTGATATGCGTTGTTGAAATCGGCTTCGGAATAAAAGGCGCTGTCTCATTATACGAAGATTCCTATGTCGGAGAGGACGGCCAGCTCTATAATGCTTATTATGATGTAAACGGCAATAAGTATGATGATAACGCGGATGTGCCGTATTACGATACGCAGGGGAATGTGTATTACTGGACTTATGATGAAAGCATTGACCCATATTCAGACGAGAACTTTTTATACTGTGGGGAATTAACAGACGAGCAGGGCAACGAATACGATATTGACAAGGTTTATGTAAATTCCGATGGATATATCTATATTGATGAAAATGACGAACTGATGTATCGCGGAGATATACCTGATGATGCTGATACCGATTGGTGTTATAAGGATAAGGATGGAAATATTTATTCAAGTATTCTGGGTGTAAGCTATATGAATGACGGAACGCCCTATACCGGAATGGGAAATGAGTACAGAAATAAATAATCTTTGATATTGCATAAACAGGTAACTTGTGCTAAGATATTTTGTGGAAAAATTAAGGAGGATTTGTATACAATGAAGGTAGAAATTTCCGACAGCATAAAATATATAGGTGCAAGCACCTACGATCTGGACCTTTTTGAGGGTCAGTACATTATACCAAACGGAATGGCATATAATTCCTATGTGATTCTTGATGAGAAAATTGCAATTATGGACACTGCGGACAAGCTTGTTGCAGAGGAGTGGCTTGAGAATTTAAAGACTGCACTTGACGGCAGAACACCTGATTATCTCGTAGTTCAGCATCTTGAGCCCGACCATTCAGGCAATATTAAGTCTGTTCTTGAGCTTTATCCTCAGATTGAGATTGTCTGTTCAGCAAAGGCTAAGGCAATGATGCCTCAGTTTGCTGATGTTGATGAGGAAAAGATTATCACGAAAAAAGAGGGTGACACCTTAGAACTTGGCAGCCACACGCTTACATTTATCATGGCACCAATGGTTCATTGGCCTGAGGTTATGCTTTCATATGAAAGCAGTGAAAAGGTTCTCTTCTCCGCCGATGCTTTCGGCAAATTCGGTGCAATTGATGCTGATGAGGGTTGGTCCTGCGAGGCAAGAAGGTATTATTTCAATATTGTTGGTAAGTACGGTGCGCCTGTACAGACTTTGCTTAAGAAAGCAGCAGGTCTTGAGATTGAGACAATCTGTCCGCTTCACGGTCCGATTCTTACCGATACGATTCCACAAGTGCTTGACCTTTACAATACTTGGTCATCCTATGAGCCTGAGGACGAGGGCGTGTTTATTGCATATGCATCCATTCACGGAAACACTGCTGAGGCTGCTCATAAGATGAAGGAAATTCTTGAGACAAAGGGCTGTCCGAGAGTTGCAATTGCAGACCTCTCAAGAGATGATATTGCTGAGTGTGTTGAGGATGCTTTTAGACACAGCACACTTTTATGTATGGCATCAAGCTATGACGGAGGTGTGTTTGCTCCGATGGCTGACTATCTGCATCATTTAAAGAGCAAGGCTTTTCAGAACAGAAAGGTTGCACTTGTTGAAAATGCATCATGGGCAGCATCTGCGGCAAAGGCAATGAAAGCTGAGTTTGAGCAGATGAAGAATATTACATTTGTGGGTGACGTTGTTACAATTAAAACAACAGTTAAGGCTGATGATATCGCAGCGCTTGAAAAGCTTGCGGATGAAATTAAATAGTATAGAAAAGCCGAAAACAGCAGTTGTGCATTTTGCAGAACTGCTGTTTTATTTTACTGTGTGTATTTAATGATTTGACAAATTGTGATATTTATATTATTATTGCAGTAGATTTGAAAAATAAAATTTAAACGGAGCCATTTTTATGACAACTGTTTTTACGAATGCCAGCTTTATTTCTCATAATGAGGAAAATGATATCTTCTCTGTTATGGTAGTGCGCGGAAGGGAAATTGTTTATCTTGGATATAATACGCCGCTGTGCTATGAAGATGATAAGTCGGTTGATCTTATGGGAGGATATGTTATTCCGCTTATTAATGACCGTGTTTATTATGATTCAGCTCATGCTCGCTGTTCAGTGCTTAAGGAGGGTGAGCAGGCAGACTTTATTGTGATTGACAAGAATATATTAACGCAGGAAAATCCTCAGATTTTAGAGGTATATATAAAGGGAAGAAAAAAGGTATAAACGAAAAACGCAGATGCACATTATATGCATCTGCGTTTTTTAATCGTTGATTTCAATGTCGCCCAAGTCTGTGTGGACCTGAAGCGTGATATCAGAATCCGGACTGTTATTCTTTATATCGACTGTGCCGAGTGATGTGGAGTAATCAATATTTACAGCATTTGTATACTCAATATCAATATCACCCATATTTGTAGTTGCTGATGAGTTCTTATTAATGTTTATTCTTTTTATATCAATATTGCCTAAATCTGTATGAATATCAAAGGAGCCACCAAGCTCTGAAGCACTTATATCACCGCAGTTGTTGTTTATTTCCAGGTTTGTATTTAACTTTGTGTCAATATCCACATCACCGAGATTTGAATGAATTTCAAAACGCTCAGGTGTGTTGTCAGGTAAATAAATATCTATATCGGATGACATGTTACCATAGTTGTTAAACGGAAATCTTGTCATTTTATCCGTGTTGCTTATATTTAATGTAAGCTTGTTGCTGTCAGCAGTAACATTGATATTTTCCGCGTTTGAGCCGCGTGCAACAATTCTGATTTTTTCATCATTACTGTGCTTTACAGTGATATCACCGCAATTCGAATTGACGATTATATCCGATATATTACTGCTGTCGTAGCTTTCATCATAAACCACATTGTTATGATTTTCCCATTTATCAAAGCTAAAATGCCTGCCACCTGAAGTGATTGCAAATCCGAGTATTCCTGCTAAAAGCAGAACGATTATACTCAGCAGTGCAATAACGGTTATAATCAGTCCTTTATTATTTTTCATCGCTTACCTCACTCCCTTTAAGCATAAATACTAATTTTATAATTTCGCATAAAATACCATAGATAACCCAGATAAGCCAGGTTATGTGCCAGGCACCTGTAATAAAGCTGATAAGCATATATATGACCAAAACTATGCCTGAAAGGATGCTGGTAATCATTTTATACAGCCTGTTTTCTTTTGTGGGGAACGTATTTTTTCTTGCTGCTTTCGGTCTTGAAAGGGCAGCAAATACAATCAGCATGGTAGCGACTGCAATGATTACAAAGAAAACAGTCATCATAACCCTGCTATTATTTAAAACAAAGAATGGTATAACCGACAAAATATAAAGGCTTATCGCTACTGACATTAAAAGAACAGATTTTATTCTTCTTTTTTCAAACTGTTCTTTTTCCTGCGGTGTCGGTTCAGGCTCAGTCTGAGGGATGTTATATCTGCTGTCATCATAGTATGAATCATTTGTATCGGTATTACTGTATTCAAATGTTTCCTTTGGCTTTTCCTCACCTTTAAGAAGCTCTTCCGTTGTTATATTATACAACTCGCACAGCGGTAAGATTTTGTCAAAATCGGGAGTTGTCTGATCTGTTTCCCATTTTGATATGGTTTGTCTTGTTACACCGAGTGCTTCTGCAACCTTCTCCTGAGAAAAGCCTTTTTCTTTTCTCATTTCATATAAACGTTGACCAAGTGTCATTGTATCACCTCGTATAAAATATACCATAATTTCTCTTAACATACCAGCAATTTGGCTTTGAACTTTGTCAACTGAACTTAACATTTGCTTTTTTACTCGTTTTTGCACAAAAAATGACGCAATACATATAATATATTTGAGGTGATTTTATGTGTGGAATTGCAGGAATATTAACTGAGTCCATAGATTTAAGAGAAGAAAAACCGATGATTGAAAATATCAGCAAAACACTTAAGATGCGCGGACCTGACGCGGAAGGAGAATATGTTACAGCTGATACGGCACTGATTCATCGCAGGCTGTCTGTAATTGATGTTGAAAACGGAAGCCAGCCCATGCGTTTCGGCAAATATATAATCGTATACAATGGAGAGCTTTATAATACGGAAGAAATCAGAAATGAGCTTAAATCCTTCGGTTACCGCTTTGACACGCACTGTGACACGGAGGTTGTGCTGAAGGCTTATGATAAATGGAAAGAGGAAAGTGTAAAAAAACTCAATGGTATTTTTGCCTATGCCGTTTATGATGAAAAGGATAAAAGCCTATTCCTTGCACGTGACAGAATCGGAGTGAAGCCCTGCTTTTATGCAAAGGTCGGCAATCTGTTTGCCTTTGCAAGCAGAATAAGCAGTCTGCTGTGTATCCCGCAGATTAAACCGATAGTCAATGAAGAGGGGCTTAATGAAATATTTATGCTCGGTCCTGCAAAGACGATAGGCAAGGCGATATTCAGAGATATTTCTGAGCTTGCACCGGCACATTATATGGTTTACAAAAACAGCGAAATCCGTATTTCTCAATATTGGAAATTGGAGGCTAAGGAGAATCATGAAACAGCAGATGAGGCGGTTGAACACACCTATTCTCTTGTAAAGGATGCGATTGAAAGGCAGCTTGTTTCGGATGTTCCGCTTGCAACCTTTTTGAGCGGAGGGCTTGACTCCTCAATCATTTCTAAGGTAGCGTCAGATTATTATAAGGAAAAGGGAATGGTGCTTGATACCTATTCGGTAGACTATACCGATAATGATAAATACTTTAAAAAAAGCCTTTTCCAGCCGAATAAAGATTCAGATTATATCAGTCTTGTATCTGATGCAATCGGCTCTGTTCACCATAATGTTGTTCTGGATAACCGCGATGTTGCCAATGCTCTGGCAGATTCAGCAATCGCCAGATGTGTTCCCGGCTTTGCAGATATTGATTCCTCACTGATGCTTTTTTGCAAAGAGGTGAAAAAGAATTTCACTGTCTGCCTTTCAGGAGAGTGTGCTGACGAAATATTCGGCGGATATCCATGGTACCACAGAAAGGAAATCCTTTTTGAAGAATGCTTCCCATGGGCAAGATCAACTGCAGCAAGACGGAATATTTTAAAACCCGATTTTCTGAAAAACGGCGAGGATTATCTGCACAATGCGTATGAGCAGACTGTGGCATTGACCTCATACCTTGACGGCGAAAGCCGACTTGAAAAAAGAATGAGGGAAATGTTTGTGCTTAACCTGAACTGGTTTATGCAGACTCTCCTTGCAAGAAAAGATGTTATGAGTATGGAATCCTCTCTTGAGGTGCGTGTACCGTTTTGTGATTACCGACTGGTAGAATACGCCTACAATTTGTCTTGGGAGATTAAGGCACTGGACGGCAGGGAAAAGGGTATCCTGCGAAAAGCCTTTGAAAATGAGCTCCCATATGATATTGTATGGAGAAAAAAGAGCCCTTATCCTAAAACACATAATCCCGTATATTTTGATTGTGTATGCAAGCTGGCACAGCAGGCACTTGATGATAAAGCCTGTCCGCTCCATGATATGCTGAATATCAGTGCAGTTAAGGATTTGATGAATCATCCTGATTCAATGACTGAGCCTTTTTACGGTCAGCTGATGCAGACACCGCAGGTGCTTGCATATATTTACCAGATATATGTATGGATTAAAAATTACAATGTTGAGTTTGAATTATAAATGTGATATACTCATAATATAGACTTATTATATGATTGTGACAGGAAGTTAAGCTATGACAAATGAGCAGTATATAAAAGCAATAAATATGCGCAGATCAAGGCGGACGTATATGCCGTATGCACTTGATGATGATACCATGCAGGTTATACGTGATCTGGTTGATATTATAAATGATAAAGCAGGTCTTGATTTTCGTTTTATTGAAGATGCAGCTGTGGCATTCAAGTTTTTTACAGGTAAGTTTTCTGCAGTGGCAATCTGCGGTGACGATTCTGAAAAAACAAGAGTTAAATCAGGTTATTATGGTGAAACCATTGTGCTTCAGTGTGTTTATCACGGTTTAGGTACCTGTTGGGTAACAGGTACTTATGATGAAAATAAAATCCTTGAGATGCTCGATCTTCCTAAGTCAACAAGACTTTACGGTCTTATTGTCATCGGCAATGTTAAGGAAAAGCTGAGCACAAAGGAAAAAATGATGTACAAGGTAACACATAAAAATAATAAGCCTTATCAGAAAATGTTTGAGGTTTGTGATGAAAAGCTGCCGCCATATTATGAATATGCAATGCAGCTTGTGGAGAAGGCTCCGTCAAGTACAAACAGCAGACCGGTTCATTTCAGCTATGAAAATGGTGTTATATCGGGTTATGTTGATGAACCTTATTCTGATAAGAGTATGGACTTCGGCATTGCTCAGCTGCATTTCTGCTTGGGTGCAGCATCAAAGGGCATAAAGGGTGAATGGGATTTTACAGGCAGATTTTGTACCGAAGATGCAAAGGTAATCAAATTTCCGGAGAATAAAGGGGAAAAAGAAAATGAGTGAAACAGTTAAGAAAGCGTGGTCCAAAAAGAAAAAGATTGTTGTAATTACACTTTCAATTTTTCTTGTATTAATCGTACTTGTTGTTATTGCAGGTGTTTGTGCTTTGAACTGGTACTGCAAAACTGCCGACTATGAATTGCTTAAAACACAGCAGCAGGTAACACTTGTTGCACACAGGGGTTATCGTGCCGTTGCTCCTGAGAATACAACAGCAGCTTTTGAGGAGGCAGGTAAGGCAGGATTCTGGGGAGCGGAATGTGATGTTTACAGAACAGCTGACGGCGTGTGGATTGTTTCTCACGATACCAATTCATATCGTATGATGGATAAAACCGTAAATATTGAAAAGAAGAATTATGATGAGCTTATGACCCATAAGGTTGATAATGGCTCAAATATTGAAAATTATCCTGATCTCAGCTACTGCTCTCTTGAGGATTACCTGAAAATCTGTAAAGAGTATAATATGGTCGCTGTTATTGAGCTTAAGGGTAAAAATAATACAGAGCATTATGATGAAATTATTGACCTTGTAAATCAGTATGGTGTTGAGGCAGTTTACATTTCCTTCCATTTTGAGAATATGCAGAAGATAAGAGCTTTAACTGATGCACCTGTTTATTTCCTCACCAGTGAGATTTCAGATGAGGATATTGAGCTTGCAAAGTCTCTTGAGAATTGTGGAATTGACTTTGACGGAAGAAAAGAAGAAAACTTTGAAAAGGGCATGGTTAAAAAGTGTATTGACGAAGGTCTTGCTGTTGGTGCATGGACGATTGACGATACCGCTCTTCTTGATAAGCTTGTTGAAAATGGTGTTACCCTGATTACAACAGATAATATTACGAAATGATATTAAAAAAAGGAGCTGCAAAGCTCCTTTTTTTATCAAATCTTAAATTTCCTGAAATAGCGTAAGCGAAAATGGCTTATATATAAACTTTTTAAGTTGTTTGAGTTATAATTAAATTATTCCTATTGCGGGAGGAAATAAAAATGCTTGACGAAATTTTGAGAAACATTTGGGACGGAGGGACAGGTCTTGATTTGACTAAACAGCAAAGTGTGAGAGAAAAAGAAATTATTCACGAATTAGGTTGCTGTGATGAATTGCTTGAGGAAAGGCTGAAAAAATCTGATTGGGATCTTTTAGAGAAGTATCGGAATCTGAATTTGAGCTTGCGTGCGGAATGCGAATATCAGTCTTTTAAAATTGGGTATCGCTTTGGGATTAGAATGATAATGGATGGTATGTATCTGTCTTAACAGTATAAAAACACCCTCCGAGATTCATTGGAATCATCGGAGGGTGTTTGTTATTATTGCTCTTTTCCGGGAGCACCGCAGCACTTTTTGTACTTCTTGCCTGAACCGCAAGGGCACGGATCGTTAGGACCTACTTTTTTGCCTTTGCGTACAGGAGCCTGTTTTACTGTATCATCACCGCCTGAAGAGGTTGCTGTAACCTTAGCTACTGCCTTACGTTCAACATCCTCCTGTCTTCTCGGCATAATTGTGAGCATCATACGTACTGTATTTTCACGGATTGTTGCCGTCATTTCATCAAACATATCATAGGATTCCATACGGAATGCAACAACCGGATCCTGCTGAGCATATGCTCGAAGACCGATACCCTGCTTTAAATCATCCATTGCATCAATGTGATCCATCCAAAGGGTATCAACATTTCTGAGGAGTACCATTCTCTCAAAGTCCTGGAACATCTCGTCGCCCAAGAGCTCACGCTTTTCATTAAGCACTCTGTGACCTCTTTCGGTGAGCATTTCAATCGTATCGTCTATTGAAAGGGAATCGGTATCTTCAAAATCCTCATCACTTGTGAGCCAGCCCTTGTATTTTTCCTTAAGACCTGCTACGTTCCAGTCATCCTTGCTGTCACCTGCAAAGTAGTTCTTAACATTTTCTTCGATGTTTGTGTCAAGCATTGCAAGTATTTTGTCAGAAAGGTCAATACCGTCAAGAACCTGGTCTCTCTGCTTGTAGATAAGCTGTCTCTGGCGATTCATTACATCATCGTACTGAAGGGTATTCTTACGGATACCGAAGTTTCTGCCCTCAACCTTTTTCTGTGAGGATTCAACGGTCTTGGAAATCATCTTTGATTCGATAGGCATATTCTCATCATCAGCAATTCTGCCCATCATCATCTGCATTCTTTCACCGCCGAAGAGACGCATAAGATCATCTTCACAGGAGAGGTAGAACTGGCTTTCACCGGGATCGCCCTGACGTCCGGAACGTCCTCTGAGCTGGTTATCAATACGGCGTGAATCGTGACGCTCTGTACCGAGAATGAACAGACCGCCTGCATCACGCACCTTGTCAGCCTCTTCCTTGATTTCGTTTTTATATTTAGCCTCAAGCTCCTGGAATGTCTTTCTTGCGTTGAGGATTTCCTCGTTATCTGTTTCAGCAAAGCCTGTTGCCTCAACAATAAGCTCTTCTGAGAACTGCATTCTTCTCATTTCCGATTTTGCAAGGTACTCAGCATTACCGCCGAGCATAATATCGGTACCACGTCCTGCCATATTTGTAGCAATTGTTACAGCACCGAGCTTACCTGCCTGTGCAATAATCTCAGCCTCACGCTCGTGATTCTTAGCGTTGAGTACATTGTGAGGAACCTTTGCCTTTTTGAGCATTTTTGAAAGGAGCTCACTCTTTTCAATACTGATTGTGCCGACAAGAACAGGCTGTCCCTTTTCATGGCATTCTTTAATCTGATCAATTGCGTTATAGAATTTTGCTCTTTCGGTTTGGAAAATAACATCAGGGCGGTCAATTCTTGCAAGCGGTTTGTTTGTAGGAATTTCAACAACATCAAGCTTGTAGATTTCTGAAAATTCAGGGGCTTCAGTTGATGCTGTACCGGTCATACCTGAAAGCTTTCCGTAAAGACGGAAGTAATTCTGGAAGGTGATGGTTGCAAGGGTCTTGCTTTCGTGCTCAACCTTAACGCCTTCCTTTGCTTCGATTGCCTGGTGGAGACCTTCGTTGTATCTACGTCCCTCCATAATACGTCCGGTGAACTCGTCAACGATTTTAACCTGACCGTCTGTAACAACGTAGTCAATGTCTCTTCTCATAACACCGTTTGCCTTGATTGCCTGATTGATGTGATGAAGAAGAGTGGAGTTTTCCATCTCCATAAGGTTTGAAACATTGAAGTAGGACTCAGCCTTTTTAACACCGTCCTGTGTAAGTGTGGCTGTTTTAGCCTTTTCATCAACAACATAGTCGCCCTCATAGGTTGACTCGGTGTCCTGCTTTTCGTCCATTTTTGCAACCTTAACCATTTTAAGGGTCTTGGCAAAGGCATTTGCCTGTCTGTAAAGGTCTGTTGACTGCTCGCCCTTACCGCTGATGATAAGCGGAGTACGCGCCTCATCAATAAGAATGGAGTCAACTTCGTCGACGATAGCGAACTTGTGACCTCTCTGTACCTTCTGTTCCTTATACTGAACCATATTATCACGGAGATAGTCAAAGCCCATCTCGTTATTCGTACCATATGTTATATCGGCATTATAAGCAGCTTTTCTCTGCTCGTTTGTTTTTTCGTGGATAATCAGACCAACCTCAAGACCGAGAAAGCGATAAAGCTTACCCATCCACTCGGAGTCACGCTTTGCAAGATAATCGTTAACGGTTACGATATGAACGCCTTCACCGTTAAGTGCATTAAGATATGCAGGAAGGGTAGCAACGAGTGTTTTACCTTCACCTGTTTTCATTTCTGCGATTCTGCCCTGATGAAGAACAATACCGCCGATAATCTGTACCTCAAAGTGCTTCATACCAAGCACGCGCCATGCAGCCTCACGACATACAGCAAAGGCGTCAGGAAGAATATCATCAAGTGTTTCGCCGTTTGCAAGACGCTCCTTAAGGATTGCAGTCTGTGCAGTCAGCTCCTTATCCTCCATTGCCTGATACTTATCCTCCAAAGCAAGAACCTTGTTGGATATTTTTTTTACTCTTTTAACTTCCTTTTTGGAATAATCTCCGAAAAGGGCAGTTATTAATTTATTTGCCATAAATTTACACCTCTGAAAATAATACCAAATAATATTTCTGTCTCTTATACACATCTGACGCTGCCGACGACTAGTC